>NVRL01000010.1 GCA_002732645.1 Sulfurimonas sp.
GACCGATATTTTTGCGCGCCATACTTTGGTGAGTCTGAAATAAACTTTTATACCGGAATTCCTTATTACATCATGCGCACATGGATGTTCAATTGGGCCGTTGTATTTCCATCGCGAGTAAAAAAACGAGGCATTATTGATATAAGAGAGGGTTGCCCAAACTGGTTTGTTTGGGTGAACCGTATTTTTATGGGATGGATGCTTATACATAGCAGCGGCGTAATGCTCTTGCTGATTGGCCTCAGTCTGTATTCGCGGCTTTTCCCATCTGTTAGCTGACATCACCTGAGGGGAACGCATACCAAACTTTTCTATAATGCCTACTTTAAGCAAGTAGATGTTGTTGGCTCGCTTCATGTGGATCAGATATGCAAATAACAGCATTTGGATTAACGTACATTTTTTTTGCTGGAGCAATTTCATGGATTATTTTGATTATTCCGCTAACGACACTGCTACGGTATTTGACGCCAAAGACTTTTTCGGACAAGTACTTCTGCGAACCTTATTTTAGCCATTTCGAAATCAAGTTTTATACAGGTATTCCTTACTATCTATTACGTACTCAGATTTTCATGTGGACAATCAACTTCCCTGGGAGAATACAAAAACGCGGCATTGTTAATGTTCATGATGGGTGCCCAAAATGGTTTATCATGGCAAATAGAATCTATATGTGGTGGCTCTTGATTCATCTAGGGGGTGTCTTTTTATTAATGATTGGTCTTAGCGTGGCCGCATGGATTTTCCCACCAGTTAGCTGACGCAGCAGTGAAGAGGGGCAAAATTTATCATTGATCTTATTTTTAATTTCAAAGGTGCTTTAGTGACGATTTTCGATTCAATAATTCTAGGGATAATAGAAGGTTTTACAGAGTTCTTACCTATTTCATCAACAGGGCACTTAATAGTTGCTAGTGAGTTCTTGGGTATAGACCAGACAGCTATGACCAAAGCCTATCAAGTCATCATACAGTTTGCTGCTATACTCGCTGTAATCTTCAACTATAAAGACAAATTCACTATCAAAAAAATCGACTTATGGACTAAAGTTTTTCTTGCTTTTATCCCTATTGGTGTCGTAGGTTTTATATTTTCTTCACAAATAAAAGCACTCTTTTCTATTGATGTTGTTGCCATCATGTTTATAGTAGGTGGTGTGATATTTTTAATTGTTGAGAAATTTTTTATACCAAATGAAACTCATCTGATCGACAATGTAGAAGAAGTGACTCTTAAGCAATCTTTAGTCATCGGATTTGCTCAAATTTTCGCACTAATACCTGGAACGAGTAGAGCTGGTTCAACTATCATTGGTGCTCTACTTGTAGGACTGAGCAGAAAAGCAAGTGCTGAGTTTAGTTTTTTACTCGCTTTTCCAGTTATGAGTGCTGTTACTGCCTATGACTTGCTAAAGCATTATCATGAGTTTAATGATGCAAATCTTTTAACTTTAGCGGTTGGTTTTGTAGTCTCATTTTTTGTAGCATTTCTAACAATCAAACTCTTCTTGGTATTCTTAGAAAAGTTTACATTTGTTGCATTTGGTATCTATAGAATCATCTTCGGAGTAGTGCTCTTAATAGTGTTTAACTAAAAAAGGAATAGTATTTGCTTTGTCTCCATTGACATTGTTAAAGGAGGTATTATGCGTACTATAAGCAAATACAACGACCACTTACATAGTTTTATGGTTAGACTTGAACGTTCTTTCTATATTCTAAGTCGAAAAATATTATAAGACAACGTTGCAAACGGGTCTAAATCAGTAGATGAACATGGATGCTTCATCGATTTTTGATCTTAGAAATATCCAAGGATGGATTTTAAAAACTTTTTATGATTTTCTTTGCAAGACTTAATGCTTTTGCACGATGAGAAAGCTTTTTCTTAATATTATCATCCAATTCACCAAGTGTTTTATCATATCCTAAGGGAATAAACATAGGATCATATCCAAAACCACCATCACCTACGGCTTTAGCTAATGCAGTTCCATGCATCCAACCATGAACACAATGCTCAGAGCTTGAAGTAACTATTGCTATTGCCGCAGTATAGTGAGCTGGTGAAGACTCTACGCCTTTTGCTTTTATATCATCTATTAGTTTGTATAAGTTGTCTTTGTCATTAGCATCTGGACCAGCATGTCTTGCACTATAGATGCCGGGTTTACCATCAAGTATGTCAACACTTATTCCACTGTCATCTGCTAAGACAACTACATCTTTATCATCAAGGACATTAAAAACAGCTCTAGCTTTTATAAGAGCATTTTCTTTAAAAGTGTCTCCATCTTCTATAATTTCAAATTCTTCAATAAGTTCACTATATGGAATAACTTCGTAATCCTCACATAGTGCTTGTATCTCTCTTACTTTACCTTTATTAGATGTAGCTAAAACTAATCTCAAATTTCATTCCTTATAGTATATGTAATATTGTTTTATATATAATCACGAAATTATATACTAAATTTATTAAGGCAATTCATGTTCAAAAAGATTTTCCCTCTCTCAGCTATAATCTCACTTAGGTTTTTAGGTCTCTTTTTAGTTTTACCAGTTATCTCTATTTATGCAGCTTCTATGACTGACAATCTTCTTTTAGTTGGTATTATTGTTGGTGGTTATGCTCTAACACAAGCTATCTTTCAAGTACCGTTTGGTGTCATGAGTGACAAGATAGGAAGAAAACCGACTCTTCTTGTAGGTCTTGTCATTTTCCTTATCGGTTCACTTATCGCTGCCTTTGCAACAGATATCTACACTCTGATGCTAGGACGTTTTCTTCAGGGTGCTGGAGCTATCGGTTCTGTTATCACGGCTATGATTTCAGATCTTGTTGAAGAAGAAGTTAGAGGTAAAGCCATGGCAATCATGGGTGCTACTATCGCTATAAGTTTTGCTATTGCTATGGGTCTTGGTCCGGTTATCGGTGCTTCTTACGGTGTTGACACTCTTTTCTTCATCACAGCTGGCTTATCTGTATTAGCGATGATTTTACTCTTTACTAAAGTACCCACCCCTCCTAGAATAAAGCATATATACCATGCAAAAGCTAAGACAGCTGATATTTTAAAAGACTCAAATCTTTTAAATATGATAATAATCAACGCTATGCAAAAAGGTCTTATGACGGTTGCTTTTGTTCTTATTCCTATCATCTTAACTAGTGATGCTTTTGCTTGGGAAATAAGTGACCTTTACATGGCTTACCTTCCGGCTATGGTTCTTGGTCTTATAGCTATGGGACCTGCGGCAATTTTTGGTGAAAAGCACAACAAACCTAAGCAAATCTTTTTAGTATCTATTGTTTTTTTTATTGCCTCATTTTTAATTATGGGTCTTACTGCATCTAGTACACTCTTCATCGTTGGTGTTTCACTATTCTTTATTGCATTTAACATGATGGAGCCACTTGTTCAGTCTATGATTACTAAGTTTGCAAAAGTTCACCAAAAAGGTGCTGCTCTTGGTATCTCAAACTCTGTTGCATATTTTGCTACATTTATCGGTGGTACACTTGCCGGTCTTATGCTTGATATTAGCGWTAGAGCAACTATCGGTATCTCTGTAGCTATTCTAGCAACTATCTGGTTACTATGGACTCTTAAACTACAAAACCCGACTAAACACTCTCATCTATTTATCTCTCAAGATGACATAGACACAGACAAACTAAATGAACTTGAACATGAACATATCGCTGAATGGTATATTAATGAGACAGAAAATCTAGTAGTTGTTAAATATGTAGCAGATGCTATAGACAAAGATGACCTAAAAGCTAAAATCTCTAAGTAGATTTTAGCTTCTCCCTCGCCCACTTTTTACCCTTAAATATATTTTACATTTTATTCACACTTTATTCTTATAGWTTTCCATCTAAGGATGAAACATGAATGACTTATATATTGAACAATYATCAAATTATGAAGAAATTGAAACTCTGGAAGAAGAAAAAGTGGAAATTATTTTTTTAGATGAATTTGGGGATGGAAAAACAAGCGAAGACGAGATTATTCAAAATCTCATTTTCACTTGTGAAGAGGGAGTTGATTATAAAAAACTGTAGTATTACTTCTGAGGAGTAATGTACATGTTAAAGTAACGACCTTCAAACTTAGGTGATTTTTCCATAACACCTATATCTTCAACCATTGGCCAAACACGAAGAAGAACTTCTTTACCAGCTGCTGGATGAGCCATTTCACGACCTCTTAAGAACACGCGAAACTTAACATGAAACCCTTTTTCTAAAAACTCTCTTGCATGCTTAACTTTGTAAGCTATGTCATTTTCAGCAATTTTAACAGATAGTTTAATCTCTTTTACAACGATTTTTACCTGATTTTTTCTTTGCTCTTTAAGTTTTTTCTCTTCTTGGTATCTATATTTACCGTAGTCCATGATCTTAGCAACCGGTGGTTTTGCAGTTGGAGCGATAAGAACTAAATCCATACCTAACTCATTTGCTTTATTCATAGCTTCATCAGTAGAAATAATTCCTAAAGATTCCCCTCCATCTATATTACATCTTAACTCTGATACACGGATATCGTCATTCATTATGACACGGTCTTTTTTAGTCAAAAATTTACCTCATTTACTTTAGTTTGTATAAGCTTCAAGAATTCATCTTCGCTTAGATTGTATTGTTCTCTAGTTCTTCTGTCACGAATTGCAACRGTTTTACCTTCAACCTCTTCATCACCTATGATTACAAGCATAGGAACTCTTGTTTTTTCTGCTATTCTNATTCTTTTATTTAAAGAATCATTTTTGTCGTATATTTCACTATCGGCATTTATGTCGATAAGTTTATCTGCTAATTCCTTCGCATAACCGTGATGTGTATCAGCGATTGGAACGATGGCAACTTGCGTTGGAGCGATAAACATTGGWAACTCACCAGCATAATGTTCCGTTAATATACCAATAAAACGCTCAAAAGAACCTAAAATTGCTCTATGAATCATAACTGGCTGTATTTTATCGTTATTTTCACCATTATATTCWAGCTCAAAACGCTCTGGAAGATTAAAATCTAACTGAATTGTTCCACATTGCCACTCACGACCTATGGCATCTGTGATCTTAATATCGATTTTAGGTCCGTAGAATGCTCCACCACCCTCATCTATTTCATAAGCTAGGCTATTTTTATCCATTGCATTTTTAAGTGCCTGTGTGGAGACTTCCCACACTTCATCACTTCCAACAGCTTTTTCAGGTTTTGTAGAAACCATCATTTTATAATCGAACTCGAAAGTTGACATAATTTTATCTACAAAATCTACTACTTCAATAATCTGTTCTTCAATCTGATCTGCTCTACAGAATATATGTGCATCATCTTGAGTAAATTCACGAACTCTGAAAAGTCCATGAAGAGCACCAGTAAACTCATGTCTGTGAACTACACCATACTCAAAATATTTGATTGGCAAGTCACGGTAAGAGTGAAGCTCATGTTCATATGCTTTAATATGTCCAACACAGTTCATAGGTTTGATACCAAACTCCAAATCATCAATCTTTGTGAAGTACATATTTTCACCATAGTTTTCATAGTGACCTGAAGTTTTCCAAAGATCACTTCTAAGCATCTCTGGACCACGAACCGGCTCATAACCACGTTTACGGTGTGCTTTAAATAGAAGAGACTCTAATCTTGCACGAAGTCTTCCACCAGCTGGAAGCCAGATAGGAAAACCTGCACCGACCTCTTCACGGAAAGTGAAAAGTTTCATCTCTCCACCGATTTTTCTATGATCACGTTTTTCAGCTTCCGCAAGCATAGTCATATGATTTTTTAAAGACTCTTTATCTGCAAATGCTATACCATATATACGAGTTAGCATCTCATTTTTAGAGTCTCCACCGAGATAAGCACCAGATATTTTAGTTAGTTTAAAATATCTGATAAGTCCAATAGATGGTAAGTGAGGACCACGACAAAGATCTTCAAATTCACCTTGTTTATAGATGCTTACCGTATCATCTGTAATTCTTTGCATTACTGCAAGCTTTAAATGATCATCTTTAAACTTCTCTTTTGCTTCAGCCATAGAGATTTCATACTTTTCAATCGGGTATTTTTTCTTAGCAAAAGATAACATTTGTTTTTCTATCTTTTTAAGATCACCTTCTCCTATCTCTGACTCTGTTTTAAAGTCATAATAAAAACCCTCTTTTACAGTTGGTCCTACATAGAACTTTGCATCTGGATAGAGTGACTTGATAGCCTGCGCCATTAAGTGTGCTGTCGAGTGACGAAGAACCTCTAAAGAGTCTTCTGAGTTATCAAGATGAATCTGTTCACCTTCAAACCCAAGCTCTTGGGCAGTTTGTAAATCAATGATTTGGTCATTGTGTTTTATAGCAATTGCGTTCACTTATAATTTTCCTTCTTATAATTCTGTTTTTAATACAGCACCGTTTGATGCATTTGAAACTAATAGTTGATATCTTTTTAGCCATTTAGATTTAACCTCATTTTTATGAGGTCTCCATGCAGCTTTTCTTTTAGCTAAAATATCTTCGCTGACATTTAATTGTAATAGATGCTTATCAGTATCAAGTTCTATCTCATCACCATCTTCTATAAGAGCTATCATACCACCCTCAGCAGCTTCAGGAGAAACATGCCCGATAGATGCACCTTTTGTAGCGCCTGAAAAACGACCATCGGTTATAAGAGCTACAGATGAACCAAGCCCCATTCCCTGAATAAGAGCAGTTGGAGCTAGCATCTCTTGCATACCAGGACCACCTTTTGGACCCTCGTAACGAATAACTACAACATCACCAGCTTTTACCTTATGACTCATAATACCAGTGATAGCTTTTGGTTGAGAGTCAAAACATACAGCAGTTCCTTTGAACTGTCTCATGCTAGGGTCGATACCTGCAGTTTTTACAACAGCACCCTCTAAAGCAAGGTTTCCAAAAAGAATAGAAAGACCGCCAACTTGAGAGTAAGCATTTTCATTTGTATGAATTACTTCCTCATCTAAAATAACAGCATCTGCTATTCTCTCTTCAAGTGTTTCACCTGAAATCATAAGAGRGTCAAGATGCAGAAGTCCACTACGACGGCTTACTTCTTTCATAACTGCATTTACACCGCCAGCCTTGTCAACATCATCCATATGAACAGTTGTTAATGATGGAGATATTTTAGCAATATGTGCAACTTTATCTGCTATTTTATTAATATTTTCTATTTTATATTCTATATCTGATTCTCTAGCAATTGCTAAAAGGTGAAGAACAGTATTTGAGCTTCCACCCATAGCCATATCTACAACAAATGCATTATGAATAGCTTTTTCATTTAAAATATTTTTCATATTGTATTTAGAATTATCTTCCATTTTTGCCAATTCAACAATACGTCTTGCAGCTTTTTTAACAAGCTCGATACGCGCAGGAGTCATCGCAAGTATAGTTCCATTACCTGGAAGTGCTATACCCATAGCTTCACAAAGTGTATTCATAGAGTTTGCTGTAAACATACCAGAACAAGAACCACCTGATGGACAAGCATTACACTCTATCTCATAAAGTTCTTCATCAGTTATCTTACCCTCAGCATGTTCACCAACAGCTTCAAAAGCAGTAGCTAAATCTATCGGTGTACCATCAGCCTTATGTCCAGCTTCCATTGGACCACCTGAAACAAAAATAGTTGGAACATTTACACGTAAAGCTCCCATAATCATACCAGGAACGATTTTGTCACAGTTAGGAATACAGATCATTGCATCTAACTGGTGAGCATTCATAACAGTTTCTATAGAGTCAGCGATAATTTCACGAGAAGGAAGAGAATAAAGCATTCCCTCATGACCCATGGCAATACCATCATCAACACCTATAGTGTTAAAAACAAATGGTACACCACCAGCTTCACGGATAGCTTCTTTAACTATCTCACCATACTCATGTAGGAAAAAGTGTCCAGGAATGATGTCAATGTAAGAGTTTGCAATACCAATGAACGGCTTGTCAAAATCCTCATCTTTTAGTCCAGTTGCTCTTAATAGTGATCTGTGAGGAGCTTTATCAAACCCCTTTTTTATAATGTCACTTCTCATAATAATCCTTCTATATAGTTGTTAGTTTAATGATACTACTTATAATATAAATGCGATTATACCATTTTTTTATATATTTACTAGAAAAACTCTTTACAAACGAAATTTAAATGGCTATAATTCCGCTCACTTAAAAAAGAAGTGAAGAAAAAATTGCGGGAATAGCTCAGTGGTAGAGCACGACCTTGCCAAGGTCGGGGTCGCGAGTTCGAACCTCGTTTCCCGCTCCATTTAAATTATAAACTGTTAAACTCACCCAATGCCCGGGTGGCGAAATTGGTAGACGCAGGGGACTTAAAATCCCCCGGTAGCAATACTGTGCCGGTTCAAGTCCGGCCCCGGGCACCATTGGTAATTGTTTAAACTGGTGCCATCGCCAAGTGGTAAGGCCGCAGCCTGCAAAGCTGCTATCCCCAGTTCAAATCTGGGTGGCACCTCCAGTTTTATATTTTAAAACTTATCAATACAAACGTGGATCTTTGGCAGAGTTGGTCGAATGCACCGGTCTTGAAAACCGGCGAGGGTTATACCTCCCAGAGTTCGAATCTCTGAGGGTCCACCANTTTTTTNNACACAATCCCCTATTTTACGATACTTACAGAGAATTTAAATAACTTAAACTTATATCAATATTTTATTCAAACCTAATAACTCGCCGGTTATAAAACAGATAATTTTGTAGTTTTTGGTCGCAAAGTGCTCCCACTATAAACGTCATATACAGCTAATGCTAAACATGTACTTCCTTTACAGTAAACTTTTATCTATAGAATAGCCTGCTGCTTCTAGTTTTTTCACTAGAATTAACTTTCAAACCAAATTTCTCAATAAATCAAGCAACCTCCTATTTCGATTTACCATCATGACCACCAAGAATAAAAACCTTTTTCTTAATTTTCATGCTGTTCTTTAATACTTATATTTTAGAAATTTAAATTACTTGCTAAAAACTCTTTTTTTATTGGTCTTACAGAATGAGATGTTGTTGTATAGGTTATATCAAAGAGACCTTTATTAAAAATCGATGTATCACTATACAAATCTTCGATAGATGGTGCATAATCATAACTCAACAACCAATTATATTTTAATGATTTAATAAGGTCACGAAGCTCTATATGGTTTTTATCATTAAAATAAAAATTATATAACCCTTTTGCTTTATTGACATATGGTGGGTCAAAATAAATAAAAGTTTTTTTATCAAARTTCACCAATTSCTTTCTTAACACATCTAAATAATCACCCTCTTCAATAAACAATACTCTTTCTTTATATGTAGAAAGAAGTTCAATTTGATATACTAATTTTTTCTTATTAAATCTACAATCAATTTTATACTCGGAGCTTTGTTGTTGCCCTCCCATTGGACCTGCTTTCAATATACCAGAAAAGTTTGTTCTATTTAGATATAAACATTTCAATGCCTTTGTTCTTGTCGTTCTTGGTTTATATTTTTTAAAATAATTCCATTTTTCAATAGTTACATCAATTTTTTTAATCTCTTTAATCAACCACTCTGAATCAAAGAAAACTGTCTTCCAAAAAGAAGCAACAAGAGGGTCTTGTTCTATTAAGCCAATTTTATTAACAATATTATTTTGTAGTAGAAATAAAGAAAGACTTGCACCACCAGCAAAAGGTTCAATAAACAATTCAGGTTTAACTTCATTCTTATTCAAAATTTGCATAAATGCATGAGTGAATTTTTGTTTTGAACCAGGATACCGTAAAGGACTTCTTACTATTTTTTTACTATTTTTTTTCATTATCGTTATTATAGATAAATAAAGAGAAAATGGCCAGATATATTTAAAGTATTTTCAGAAACAGTATAGTAAATATCGTTATTTATTATATTTGCAGTATAATGCATAATAAAWCATATTTAGGGTAAAGAATGAAATGTAGATTTTGCGACATCGTAAATGGTAATTATAAATATCAAGATGTTGATAAGCCATTTAGCGAAAATGACGATTTTTTTGCAATAGCTTCAATCGGTTCTATGATAGAAGGATGGTCACTGATTATCCCAAAGAACCATCAGCTTTCAATGAGAAATATTTATCAGCATAAAAATTTTAAAAAAATAATAAATGAAATCTTACCTTTAATGGCTAATGAATACGGCAATATCATTAGTTTTGAACATGGGTCAAATGAAGAAGGTTCGATTACAGCATGTGGAACTGACCATGCTCATTTACATCTTGTGCCATATAAAGACAGTTTAGTTTATGAACTCGAAAATTCAGGTCTCAAATGGGAACAATGTTTATCTTCGGAAATAAAAAATAAAACAGGAAATAAAGAATACTTATTTTATTCTGATATAAACTCAACTACAAGCTGGGAAGACCCTATTGGTTATCTACATATACTCGAATATCCTATTTCACAATACTTTAGACATTTACTAGCAAAAAAGATAGATAAAGTAAAAGAATCAGATTACAAAATATTTCCTTTTTTAGAAAATGCAGTACAAACAAGACTGACATTTAATAAATTGACTGCTTAACAAGGTTTATATATGTCCGATAGCAATGAAACTGAAGACAGTATCGACATGCATAGCGAAAATGATGGTAGGGATATTTTCGACTTTGAAAGTAAATATAAAATAAATGCAAGAGTTGAAATATGGTGTGAAGCAATATACCTCGTAATTATTTTATGTATTTCAATATTTGTTCTCTTTTACACATGGAAAGGGGGTATGTACTCCTTTCTAGATATAAGTAATAACCAAGAAGCTATAGCAAAGCAATATCTTTATTATTTAGCTTCAGGAATGCTTGGTGGAGTCACATTTGGGATGAAATATTTTTATCGTGTTGTGGCTAGAGGTTTATGGCATCAAGACCGAAGAGTATGGAGATTATTATCACCACTGATTGCGGCAGTAGTTGCTCTAATGGTAGGAATACTAATAGACGCAAGTATCTTGAGTACAGAACAAGCAATGCATGGTGTAAGAAATGGAGCTTCCATTATCTCAATTGGATTTTTAGCTGGATATTTTGCTGATGAAGCCGTTGGTAAAATGTATGAAGTTGCAAATGTTATTTTTGGAGCGAATAAAAACAAGTAAGGATGTTAAAATAAACAAATTATTTGAACCTACCAATACTGTTATATATGTTACAGATAAAGCTATTAATACTATCAATTCTGATGATATAACTATAGATTTAATTGGTGAAAAGGCTTTTGGATTATCTTGTATTCCAAAAAAATGGACTCTTCCCCATATTGTTATATCAGATGCATTCATGTCTAAAGAGGTAGAACTGTCTGAAGCTTTTATAACACATATATATAATGCATTAAATATAATCAATATTACTGGTGATGATGATATTATAATACGTTCTTCAAGTTCTTCCGAAGGTTTAAATGAAAGAGGTGAATTATATTCAATTTCTGGCAAACTAACTGATTTAATTACTCTTCTGAAAAAATCATTTCAAATAATGCATGAAGACAAAACAATTAAAAGCTATAAAATTCCATTAATAATTCAAAAATATATAGTTGCACACTCTGCGAAAGGACATCTTTCAAATGAAAGAAGGCTGAGTGAGCATACTAGAGATTGGAAGTGTGAACAAGAAGATATAAGAACTCATACAACTAAATACTTCCCAATTGCTTTAAGAACTTGGAGACAAGAAATAGATGTAAATAAATATACTGCCTATGAACTATCATGTAATACATTTAGCAATGTAAAAGAAATACTAAAAATACCATCAAGCTGGGTTACTATAAGAGGATTAAGAATACATTTTGAGTGGGTGTGGGATGGAAAGCATATTTATATTGTTCAAGCTGACCAAGAATCAGACAAAGAAGGTGTAAACCCTAAAAATATCAATGATTACAATACATTAAAAAACTTCCAGCCATTAGCTCTCATAGAACTAGATGAAGTAAATGCTGAAAAATATTCAAAAATTAAAAATGTACTAATATATAAAAAACTTGGACTGCCTGTGGCTCCATTATATATTCTTAATAATATAAATATTTTAAGTGAATTATCTAAAGGTAATGTTCCAGAATCATTAAAAATTGATATAGAAAAGCTTATACAAACACCATTAATCATAAGAATGGATATTGAAACAGATTCAAAAATGACAAGACAATCATTGCCAAGAGAAGAACTACACAATTTAGAAGAAGCTTTAAATTGGTTAAAAACAAACGCTAAAGAATATGAAGAAGAAGCTGTAAAAGGAAATATAGTTTTTATTATTCATAACCTTATTCCAGCCATTTCTGCTGCTTTTGCATATGCAGCTCCAAATGAAAGGAAGGTACAAATTGAAGCACTATGGGGATTACCTGAAGGACTTTATTTTAATTCGCATGATAAATATATAGTTGATACAAAAACCAAATCAATAGATAGTATTAATATAAATAAGTTCGAAATTGAAGAAAGAAAAGCATATAAACATTTTTTTATTACCCAACAAGAAGATGGTAGCTGGGGTCCAAAAATCCTTAAAGCCCCATTCGATTGGAAAAGTTCTATTGAAAATGAAGAATGGATAAAACAGATAGCTTTGGATTCAAGAAGAATTGCTACTGAAGAAAATAAATCACTCAGTATAATGTGGTTTGTGGATACTCCAGAGGAAGTATGTGAAAATAAGGTTTTTCCTTGGCACCATGAAGAATTCGACCCCAATATTACATCTAGGTCAAAAACTAAAAGAAAAAAGACATCTTCCGATAAATCGTTTACAATATCAACCAATAAAGATTTAGAAGAACTTAGAAGTGAAGCGACAAAAGAGACTTCATTTATAAAAAGAATTAGGATTCAGCCTACTGAAGATAGCTTACTTAGGAATAAAAAAATACTGAAAGAAATAGGCAATTTAAGCAAAAAAATTGATGCAATAATTTTACTTGAAGGGGGTGTTTTATCTCATGCATATTATCAATTGATGGAAACAGGTGCGACTGTAGAAGTATCTCATTCCTTTGATAACTTTGAGGATAAAGAAGAGTTTAATAAACTAGTACGAGATAAAATTCCTGAGAATATTGAAAATGGGGGAGAACTTGTTAATAGCGCAAAACTAACAAAAACTTCCATATATAGAGCATTAAAAGATAAGTTAATAGAAGAAGCATTTGAAGTTTTTGATGCAGATGATAATTCATTATTAGGTGAATTAGCAGATGTTAGTGAAGTCATTGATGGTATTCTATACCATTTGAATATTGAAAAAGAAGAGTTACTCGATAAACAAAAAAAGAAGTATGATAAAGTCGGTGGGTTTAAAGATGGTCTAATTTTATTAGATACTGAAAAYCCAATMCCAACAATTAAARRCAAAAYTRRYAAAYCATTATTTCAARATGATRWTATWRAAAARCAAYMTTCTGAAATTAGTTATAAAGATTTACCAATAAAAAAGCTAGATGTATATAGAGATACACGAGAGTTAATAAGTGAAAATGACAATATAATTAGAATAACTATACCTATGACACGAGATTATTGGAGTACCTCTATAATGGATTTAGAATTATATAAAGAACATACATCAAAGTTAAAATTATCTGGAAAAAGAATTGAATCATCATACCAAATTGAACTATCTATATTTACTAAAAAAGAGAATAAACAGTTAATTATAGAATTTGAATAAACAAATAAAATTTTTTGCTTGTTCTATAACTATTTTTTCATATGCCGAGGTAAAAATACACCTTTAATGCAATCAGAGTTTAAAATGGCTATTTGTATATGATTCTCAGCCTTAAAACTAGCATTTGGATATAGAAGTTCACCTTCCCAAAAAGCTGCCCTTACTGAGTCAAACTTCATCCCTTCATCTTCAGCAAGCTTATGTGCATATCTAATTACAGCACAGTCAAGTTCTCGTTTTTTAAAGTCAAAATCATCTTTTCCAAAACTTGTATTTATAGGAAGTTCTTCCCTATCTTCTATTAATGATTTTTCAAACTCTTCATATGCAAATTTAAAAAAATCTAAATTTTTTTGTTCTAGTAAGTCGAAGCAGTTACCTAAATCTAAAACTGCACCTAGCACAAAAGGAGTTTTAATTTTTGAAGTTATTCTTTTTGAATCTAATACATGAGAGTGTTAAATATTAATCTTCCACACTGTAAAATACCGTACAATTAAAAAGCTAAAAATCAAAGGAACCAAAGATGTATACTGTATACCTAGCTGGAGAAATTCATTCAAACTGGAGAGAAGAAATTATTAATGGTTGCAAAGATACTAATATAACATTCCTTACACCTGAACATAATCATGCTAGTAGTGATGATATAGGGGAAAATGTACTAGGAGACCAAGGAAGTGACTTTTATAATGACCATGTCAGTGCAAAAATAAACTCTATGAGAAACCTTACTTATCTTAAGCAAGCAGATATAGTTATAGTAAAGTTTGGAGAAAAATATAAGCAATTCAATGCAGCTTTTTATGCTGGCTATGCTAATGCATTAAATAAAAAGCTAATAGTTATTCATCCTGAAGAGTTTATTCATGCACTTAAAGAGATTGATGCTGCTGCCTCAGCAGTTGTAAAATCAGAATCACAAGTTATTGATATASTAAAACATTTAGTTAGATAATAAAGATAACGGAATTTTTTGTGAATAGGAAAAAAATAAAAACTACCCATGTTTGCACAAAATGTACAGCATCTATTAATCCAATGGTTAAAAAGCAAGGCTTATTTTTTATAGAAGTAGCTGTTTGGATTCTTTCTCTTTTAATAATTCCGCAAACAGCAGGTACTTCTATTTTTATTGCTGTAGGATATAGTGCTTTTAGATTATTGAGCAAGAAAATAATTTGCCCAAAATGCAAATCTACTGCTATTGTCTTCAACGATTCAGATATTGCAAAAAAGATCATTCAAGAACGAAATGAATTAAGAAGCTATGGAATTTCTTCTTCTGATAAAAATTAATTATGAAAGTACGTATTTTAAACAACTAATCAACCTCAAAAAAAACTCTCGCCAAATATAGTAACTGGGGTGTAGTTGAGTGATTTAAGTAGAATAACATGTGCAAAATTATACGCAATTAAATCTAATTATTTGCGTATATAAATACATTAAATCCTATAAATATCTTTACTAAAGCTCTATATTATGCTATTGTTCAGATAGTTACTATACGCAAAAAGATACGCAAAAAAGGATAATTATGGATTTTACTCCTATCATACCACTGGGAAGCAATAAAAAAATTCCTCAAGACTTATTAGAGCGAGCAGAAAAACTTATACACTCAAGTGTTGCTTTAACGGGTGGACACCCTATAGAGACACTTAATGCGGTGCGTGAACATTTGCGTACAATAAATAGCTATTATTCTAATAAAATTGAGTCTGAAGGTACAAGACCGCGTGATATAGAAAAAGCGATGAAAAAAGATTTTTCTAATGACAAAAAAAAGCGCACACTTCAAATGTTGTCATTAGCACATATTGAGACTCAAAAGAAAGTTGAAAATCTTGTACAAACTGAAAAGTTCAGTCCTTATAAAACAGAATTTATTTGCACTATTCATAATTATCTATACTCTCAAGATGGGATGAAGGTCTTTCTTAAAATAAAAGGTCTCGAAGAAAATATGATACCCGGTGGATTACGCACACATGACGTAGATGTAGGAGATCATATTGCCCCTAAAGTAGAAGAGTTACCATCACTCATGAATAAATTTGAATTATTATACAGAGAGGGCTTGCTTGGTTCAAAAGTCAATCAATTAATATATGCACTGGCTTCTCATCATAGACTAGTTTATCTCCATCCCTTCTTAGATGGAAACGGAAGAACTTCTAGACTTGCACTTGACGGTGCATTACTTGCGACAGGGATTAGTGGTTATGGGTTATGGAACATATCAAGAGGCTTAGCTCGTAGTGGCGATGAGTATAAAGATATGCTTGCCCATGCAGATATGAATCGTCAAGGAGACTATGATGGGACAGGMGCACTATCAACAAGAGCCTTAAATGACTTTGTATCCTATATGCTAACTTGTGCGCAAGATCAGGTTGATTACATGACAAAGTATTTGAAACTAAGTTCTCTAACTCAAAGATTTACAAAATATGTTGAACTAACTCAGAATGGAATGTTCGATCTTGCTCCTCTTCCTAAAAATACAGACAAGATGTTTAAAGAACTTTTACTTAAAGGAGAGTTCAAAAAAAGAACAGAGATAGACGAGATATTAGGTGTGAGTAGAAGAACAGCAACAGAAATAACCAAAGAGTTGCTCCATAGAGATTATATACAATCAGATGGCCCAAAGAGTTCTATAAGACTTAAAATAAATTCCCATCTAGCAGAATATATTTTTCCTGAACTGTAAAACTCAATCAACTATTCAAATCTCTGAGGCTCCACCACTTTTTAAACACACTATTTTTTCTTTTACCATTTTTTACCATAAATTTTCAGATATTTACCTTTATATAAATTCTTTAAATAGTTAAGATTATACTCAAGAARCAAGGAGAATATATGAGCTTTACAGAGAGCGAATACTACGATGAGGCATTTCATAATATAGATATTTCTCAAACTACTCTTAGTAATATAGAGTTTGAGAACTGTAGTTTTAAAAACTGTCAATTTAACGAAACTATTTTAAAGTATTGTAGATTTATTGAGTGTATATTTGATGAGTGTGATTTATCGCTTTTAAAGATAGAACATTGTAGTTTTAGCGACCCAGTAATAAAAAACTCAAAGGCTATAGGCATAGACTGGTCTCAGTTAGCAACATATATTCAGGTGCAATTCTACGACTCTAATATTAGTATGTCCTCTTTTTATCAACTTGATTTGAAAAATAGTAAGTTTATTTCTTGTRTWGCTCACGATGTAGATTTTGTACGTACAGGYTTWGAAAANSTCNNAGTTWTAWANATRYAGACTTSMYRRRMAGYAMMYTTRRAWSWRCAAACTTTAAAAATGCAGATCTCTCACAAGCAAAAAACTATACTATAAACCCAGATACAAATAAACTCAATGGAGTAAAGGTTTCACTCCCTGAAGCAAAATCTTTTTTATACTTTTTAGATATTAAAATTATTGATTAAGCATACTAAAGAAGAATTTGCTAAAATATAACATGTTAAATATTCCACTTACCAAGTCTATTGAGAATCAAATCGAATTTGATATTATAGAGTTAAACGATTTACTGAAATTAGCTTCATGGAAAGATTTAGAATCTCCTCATCGATTGGATTTTAATCTTATAATGATTGTCATAGAAGGTGAAGGTATTCAAAATATAGATTTTAAATCATATGAATATTCAAAAGGAACAATTTTTTTTGTAAAAAGTCATCAAGCTTTATCCTTTAAGATGAATGCCAACTTAAAGTGTTTCTTTCTAGAATTTACAGATAATTTTTTGAACAAGCTAATTAAAAATAATATACATAATATTTTTGACTATATGAAATAYCCAGTTAATATGCAACTTAGTGATAGCCATTTTAACGATGTAATTAATAATATTAACTTGTTAATAGAGCAATTAAAAATTCCAGTTGATGATTTTAAAGAATTAATTTTACAGTCTCTACTGCAATCGCTATTGCTGCAATTAACACGAAATCGGATATTAGAATCTTTGCCACTTAACAATAAGGAGCAAAAACTATATAGTGATTTTATACATTTAGTGCACAACTCTCATACTTATACTGATCAAGTTAATGATTATTCAAAAAAATTGAATATTTCAGTTAGAACATTATCAAATATACTCTATAAATACACAAATAAATCTACGAAGGTATATTTGGATGAATTTCTTCTTTTAGAGATAAAAAGATACTTACTAGATGATACGTTAACTCTTCAAGAGATTTCAAATAATCTGAATTTTGATGAGCCCACAAATYTAGTGAAATTTTTCAAACGACTTGAAAAACAAACACCCATAAAATTTAAGAAAAGAGTTAGACAAATATAGTCTGTGATTAAACTCAATGAGTATATATGAAAAATTACGATACAATGAATTCATCTACAATATTACATAAAGGAGATCATTATGGCAAAAGGTAAAGATGCTCAAAAATCTGCAAAAAAAGCACCAACTAAAACTTTAAAAGAAAAAAGAGAAGATAAAAAAGCTAAAAAAGCAACAAGAGGATAGTATATTTAAAAACTATCTTCCCTATTTTCGTAACTCAACGGTCTACTTTATCTGAGTTTAGTAGTTCTATAAAACCATTTTTCTAAGAGCGGTTCTTGAAGCTTTATCAACAATAGTAAAAATTTCATCTATCTTGTTTTTTTCAGATGATTTCTTATGACCTTTTACTTTAATAAATTCACAATCTAAAATATCTAATCTTTTAAAAAAAGCTTTATATAGTTCATGATTTTTTATCACGCTGCCCTTACTTGTCATATAATTCTTGTTCTCAAATCCTTCTCTTCTTTCTTTGAGACCTATAATATTTTGGCAATCCGTATAAACTATTATTTTACAATTTTTTAAGCGTACTTCATCCAAAGCCCATAAAAGTGTCTCTAGTTCTAGTTTTGTTGAGGAGGTATTGTCAAACTTTTTAATTTGAATTTTCTTTTCTAGTTCAGAGCAAAAGAACTCTTTTTTTTCTAAAAGTAAATAAACACCAAATCCCTCTCTACGCTGAGGGTTAACACTTCCATCTGTAAATAAATAAACTTCTTGTTTAATTTTATTCAAAACTTATTAGATGTTATTCTTCTGGAGTAGTGGATTTACCTGAGTCTGTAGGTGTCTCTTCTTCTTGTACTTCAGTATTATTTTTTGCTAACTTTTTCTTAAGCTTTTCTTCTTTTTTTTTCTTTTTTTCCATCTCACGACCATATTTTTCATAACTGTAGTTCGTTTTTGCCATTAGTAATCCTATTTTAAATATTTGATAAGGTATAGTATAAGTAGAGTATAGCTTAGTTTATATAATTTTTATTGTTTTTGCATTAAAAATTGAATTCTTCAAACTTTTTGGTCTGTAATTCTAACTCAACATGATCCATAATAAATTTATTATAATAAGTTTAATTAGATAATATATTGACTATAAAACTATAAGTAAAATAAAAAGGAACCATTATGCTTCACTCAGATGAAAAGTACACAATAGAAGAAAAAGAAACTGACGGTATATTAAAATATCATGTAAAACTTGGTGAAGATATTAGAGTATTTGATACTCTTTTAGATGCAAAGTTGGCTATAAAAACATTTAAACTTGGAAAAGAATTTCAAAAACATGCGGGCATGGAACTATTTATAGAAAAAGAATAAAAAAAAGTACGTTAAAACCCAATTTCTATGGGTTTTAATTTTTTAGCAAGAAGGAACGTTACCACTATCGTTAGCATACTCAAAAAAGAAATCAAAGTAATGTGGAAGATATTTTTCTTTTAAAGCTTTATCTTTAGCAGATGGACACATTCTTTTTAATTCATCAGCAAGTGTACCCTCTTCTTTGAAAGCTTCCCACTCATCTTGAGAGTGTTGAGTAGCCATTTTGGCACCATTCATGTTACAAGAGCTTTTTAGTTTTTTAAGATAAAGTTTTTGCCCCTTAGCAACGTCGGCAGATGCAACTGTCGTACTCACCGCTAAAACCATTACACTTGCTAAAACTATTTTTAATAACTTCTTCATAATTTCCCCTTACCTATTTTTGTGTTTCTATATATTTTGCTAAAGCTTCAATCTGTGCATCATCTAAGGCTTTAACTTGACCTTTCATTAAACCCTTCATAGCTCCACCATAAGTTCCTGCTTTATATCCATTTAAAGCTTCAATTGTTTTTGTAGCTTCCCAACCTTTAATCACTGCTGATTTACCTAAGGCTTTTTTCTCACCTGTTTTACCATGACATGCCCCGCAGCTTTTATATAGCTGTGCACCATCTGCTGCTACTGCTACTGTTAGTGAACCTACTACTGCTAAACCTAATAACACTTTATTAATCGTTTTCATCTTATTTTCCTATGTAGTATAAATTTTTATTACAAGAGCAGTATATGAAATGATTGTGGAATGATTGTGGAATATATCAAGAGCGTGGATTATCTTTCAAAATCCCTAAAAATAGAGATTTTGAACTTAGTCTATTTAATTTTTTTCTTACCTGTTGCTTTGTTGCCATTGTTATCAATTGTATTAAAGACTATTTTATCACCTTTTTTACCTTTGAACTTAAACTTAACAAGTGGGTTTTCAGACATAAAACCACTCATAGTTACTTCATATACTACTGCATCATTAACTGTAGCAACGATATATTTAATATATTCCGGTTTAATACCTTTTTTAACTGACTCTTCTCTATCAGCCATTAAACTTGTAAACATTGCTTTTACTTTAACAATACCTTTTTTTTCTTTTGCTTTGATTTTCATTTTTTTCTTTGCCATTTTTTTACCTTTTTTGTTTATTTTTTATTTTTGTACAGACTGCACACTTATTGGGTTGAATCAACCTCCACAACCACCGATAGATACATCTATCTCTTTAGATGCAGTATATAGAGTACCTGTACCTCTTTCTTTACCAACTATTGTTACAACAGCAGTTTGTCTCATTTTGATTCTGAAATCATATTCAATGATTGCGCCTACTGGAACTGAGAATACACAAGATAAACATCTAGGGTTTGCATCTTGGAAAAGTGCTATTGACTCAAGGTCTAATGATGATTTAATAGTAATTGGAATTGATCCACCATTTTCAGCTAGTTTTGGAGCTTTAAATGTTAATTTATCACTTGTCTTAAGTCCAGCATTACCGTATAGTGCTTTGATTCCATCAACTGTTTTCTCTACTTCCCATGCCTTAGGTTTAGTAGTTCTAAAGTCTACTGCTCTTAAATCTGTTCCTGGTGCAACGATCGCAGCAAAAGCTGCAAGACCTACACCTAAAAATTTTCTTCTATCCATTTTGTTTTCCTTTAATTTAAAATTTAATCTAGATTTACTCTAGTGTGCTTTACTTGATTCTATCATGAAATCAACTATTTCTTTAACATCTGATGGTAATAAATCTTCATTACCACCTTTTGGAGGCATTCCGCCTATACCGTTAATAGAGTTACGAAGAATCTCATCAAAACCTTTTTCTCGTACTTCATTCCATGCTTCTACATCTCCAACAGCTGGAGCACCCATATTATCAGTTGCATGGCAAAGCTTACAAGACTGATTGTACATTTTTTCCGCTTTAGACATAGTCTTATCTTCTACTTCTGGTGGTAAGTCTCTTACAGTTGAGTAAGGTGGCACTACATCTTTCATTTCATAACCAATTTTCATAACTGTAGCTTCCGTNTWACCATCTTTACCACCTGGATCTTTACAATCTGTCATACATCTTGTACCAGAACCAATATTTGTAGCACGATCTGCAAAGAATGCTCTTACATCTTCTGGACCTGTAGGACCATCAATATTTGGATAAAAACCATCATTGTTTGCTAGAACTACTTTAGTAAGTTTTTCTGCATTTAAAACATACTCATCGTCCATCTCTACGCCATCAATCTCTATACCATTTTGAGCCAGTATATAAGCTGTAATAGCATAAGTTTCATCATTACTTAAGCTTTTAGGAGTTGCATATGGCATAGCATCTCTTATGTATGTGAAAAGTGTAGTAGCTTTTGGCCAATAAGTACCAACAGTTCTTTTTGGTGCGTCTGTATTTCCATAAACTCTTTGATTTTTAAGAGTTATAACAATTCCGTTTTCATCTTTGTCTTGATTACCACCTGCTAGTTGTGGATAACCATTTCCACCACCACCAAAGTCACCGTGACATGAAGCACATTGTGTTTCATAAAGTTCATCACCATCTTCAACTGAACCCTCACCAGCTGGTAAACCTGTACCATCTGGCAGTGCATCTAAATCCCATGCTTTAATCTCATTAGCTGTTGCAGTTCTACCGAAGCTAACACCTTTAGTACTTTGCTGATTATAAGCATATGCTGTTTCAACACCATTTGCTCTAACATAAGTAACACCGCCATCTATAGCAGTCTTGTTTTTGATTGCATAGTGCCCAATTGTGCTTGGAGCACCTACAGTAGCTACTGTTTGTGCAGGAGCTTTTTCATTAGCACTTGTAGATGAAGGTAGACACCCTGTAAACAGAAGAGCTGTACTAGCAAATACCGATGCTCCTATTAATATTGATTTACGATCTAATTTGAACATTTGTAACTCCTCCTTTTGCATCAACAGCCCATGTGTGAATAGCGTTTCTATGATAAACACCCTCTACACCAACTACGGCTTTCTCTTGATTAACAGTAGGCTGAACATTATCAGAGTCATCATAAGAACGACTTTGAAGCATTAATGGCTTACCTTCATATCTATACATGTAAGAGAATCTTGTCCAAGCTTTTGGAAGTACTAAACCTTTAAGAGAAGTCTCTACCCAGTTTTTACCACCGTCTAAACTAAGATCAACACCTCTAACGGTCCCGTGTCCACTCCATGCTAAACCTTCTATTTCAACTAAATCGCCTACTTTAAGATCTGTCCATGGTTTTTCAGGACATGGTGAAGTAATAACAGAGTTCGTTTCAAGTGCGTAGAAGTGTTGAATAGCTTTACCACTTGCAGTAAGTGCAGTATACTTAGAAGTCTCTTCTTTTGCATACCATGGCTTATCACCAAACTCTAGTCTTTTTAACCACTTAACACAAAGGTTAGCTTCCCAGCCCGGTGCCATTAAACGTACAGGATAACCCTGCTCATCACGTAAAGCTTCACCATTTTGTGCATAAACTAGCATACAATCATCAAGAACTTTTTCAACAGGAAGTGTTCTACTCATTTCTGAACCATCACTACCCTCTGCAAGCATCCACTTAGCAGTTGGTTTAAGACCTAGGTCTTCAAGGATTACACTTAAGCGAACTCCTGTCCATTCTGAACAACTCATCATACCTCTAACAAACTGTAAAGAACCAAATTGTGGACCTTTCCACTCAGCAGCACCATTTGATGGACACTCCAAAAATAAGATTTTACTTTCACTTGGATATCTTTTAAGTTGCTCTAAAGTAAGTACTATAGGCTTCTCAACTAGACCGTGAATCATAAGTCTAAACTTATTTGGATCAACGTGTGCTACACCATTGTGAGTACGAGTAAAGTGTAAACCACTCGGAGTGATAATACCTTCTTGCTCATGCAATGGTGACATAGAAATGGCAGCATGCATATCACCAGCTGATGACATTAATGATGATGTTCTTCTAACAACGTTATGCTCATACTTTGACGGCAATCCATAAGGATTAAAATTACACTCATCACCTAAAGTAGTTCCCCACTTACTGTGGTGCATAATATTTGGATCGTCAGCAAGCAATGCACCCGGTGCTAAAATACTTACAGCAGCAACTGCACTTACAGATGCTGTTCTTTTGAAAAAATCTCTTCTGCTAACAGATGTTGATTCTTCTGATTTTAATGTTTTATCCACATCTTCTCCCTCTTTTAATATTAATTATATTCTTATATTTATGTTAGTGTAAAAAAACACTTAATAATTTTAGATATACGATTTAACGAATAACGCATAATTATATAGGATTGTGAGTTAATTGCTCTATAATAGCTCAACTATCACATATTTGTCACATATTTAGCTCATTTTCGTCACAAATCGAAACACTATTTTGATGCTTATAATTATTATAATTAATAATATAAATAAAACTCATGTATATTATTATTTTTAATATTATGACCCTAAATAGGAACATAAATTAAAATAATGCTTATAATTAAAGAGGTGATAATTTTAATTCATATAGAAGCGAACGCTCTCACTATAGGAGCTTATGGTCTCTTATAGTTGAATTGAGTAGTTGGAAAGTGGATTATATCTGCCTGTAGCAGAAATCTAAAAGATAAATTTCTACGTAGACACTTCATCTTCGATGATCTCTTCTTTTAACTCGATTATAAGCTCTTGTCTTTTAATCGCTAGTTGATCTAAAATCTCTTGACCTACTTCTTCTCTATCCTGCCACTCTATCTCATGGTGAATTTTAAAAAGCTTTTTAAAATAATCGTAATGAACATCAGAACTTGTAACTTTAAAAAAATAATATCTTCTAAAACTGATATCATTTATATCACAAATTACTATTTTTTTGCCTATCTCATTTGGATAGACTTCTTCTTTTATCCAGTTTTGAAAAAGCTCAGACTCTTTAAACCAATTATACAAATGCACATCTACATTTTTTAAAAGATTATAAGTTTCTACTTGCTCTTCATTTAACTGATATGAGTAAACTTTTTCATCTAACTCAAATTTATCAAGAGCCTCATCATAGATGGCAAACTCAAATTTTACTTGCATATAAAAATCCTGGGTATTAAAAATATTATGAAGGGGTGAAAAATTAGAGAAGGAAAAAGTTCCTTCTCTCAATTGACTTATGCTTTACCAGAAAGCATTCCGTACATTGTCATTGGTTTAAGAGCGTATACTTTCATTAACCAGAACACCCATCTCTCTACTAGTGGGTCTAGTGGAAATGATGGTGTAGGTTTAACAGTCCAGTCAAACTCAGCTAACATAACTGTACCGATATCTGTAATCAGTGGACAAACTGTATAACCAGCATATTTTGAAGGTAATTTTTTACCCTCCATCTGAGCTATTAGGTTGTCTACAAGAACTTTATATTGTTTTCTTACAGATCCACCTGTTTTACCCATTGGCACTTGTGCAATATCACCAATTGCGAATACATTGTTGTATTTAACATGCTGAAGAGTCTCTTTGTTTACAGGAACCCAACCACTAGCTGAACCTATATCAGATTCTCCTACTTCTCTTGGAGCTACTGCGTCTGGAGTTATATGTATAAAGTCATATGGAACTCTTACTTTCTCATGCTTAGAAATAACCTCGAAATCTTTCATAATTGGATCATAAGGTCCTTTTTCTTGCCATTTTGCATCAAATATAGCTATTTTATTCTCTTTTTCAACACCTATCAGGTTATGTCTATAGTGCCACTTAAAGCCTTCTCTCTTAAACTGCTCATGGATAGCATCGTGGTATTCAGGTACACCAAACATAGCCCCACCATTTGGATAAAAAGTAAGTTCTGCATTTTCTCTAGCACCGGCTTCTTTAAGTCTTGCGTTTGTAAGATACATAATTTTCTTTGGAGCACCACCACATTTGATAGGTGTACTTGGATGTGTGAAAAGGAATTGTACTTTTTTACCATCTTTAGCATTTTTAGCTTTTTCAATTGCTTTTTGCATCTCATCCCAAGTTTTCTCAGCACCTTCAGCAGTATAGATTGAACATATACCATCGTTACCTATAGCTTTATGAAGTCTCGAATTATCTCCACTTGAATAAGCACGACCAGCATGTTCTAAACCTTCAATTCTTTCATAATCAAGTTGTAACCCTGTTGCTACAATCAGATAGTCATACTCAATAACTTGACCTTTTGCAGTAGTCACTCTATTGTTTGTTGGGTCAAAATCTATAACTCTATCTTCAATTAACTTTGTACCCTCTGGCACAAAATCATCTCTATTGTACTTAATATCATCAATATCCCAAATACCAGCAGCAACTAGTGTTTGTCCCGGCTGGTAAGATACTGATAATTTTTCAGGTTCTATGACTGTGATATCTGGATTTGTAAGATTAAGAGTTAATCTTGCAGCTGTACTCATTCCCGCAAGTCCACCACCAACAATTAGAATCCTACCATTAACGCCTGATTTAGTAATCTCTTTTTGATCTTTTTCCATTGCTTCAAGACTAGTGCCGCCCATTATGAAAGTTGCTCCAGAGATACCAGCTAGTTTCATTGCTTCTCTTCTGCTCATCCCTTTTGTAGCTAAGTCTTTATCCATCTTTGATAACATATTATTAATATATTTATAATCCACGTTTATCCTTTTATTCTTTTAACTTATAATTAACTGTACATTATCGTAAAATATTTAAATTTTGGACTTAATTAAAAGCATTTGAAAAAAATAGACTAA
>NVRL01000011.1 GCA_002732645.1 Sulfurimonas sp.
CATTATATGTTTTTAAAACTTCCAAAACTTTTAAGATTTTTACTGATTTTTATTCCATCTTTAACGTTACTATATATAGTAATGAGAGTAGCATTCTATATAGCTTTTAGTGACCCTACCTCACCTTTGATTATGAGTGATTTTATTAAGTCAATGTGGCTTGGACTTAGGTTTGACCTTAGAATGGTTGTTCTTATGGTTTTACCACTTTTCTTTCTTGGTGGTATAAAGTGGATAAACCCTTTTAAGTATCCATATGCACGTAATCTTTGGTTAGTCTACCTTAGTGCGGTTTTTGCATTTTATTTTATGTTTTATGTGGTGGATTTTGGGCACTACGCTTACCTAAATACAAGACTTGATTTCACAGCTATGAGATTTGCCCAAAATGCTGCTATATCAGCAGAGATGGTATGGGAAAGTTATCCTGTTATATGGATATCTATTGGAATAGCTCTTGCAAATATTATTTTTATATATCTTACATATAAACTTCTAGCTCTTATATCAAAACAGCAAGATGCACAGAWAACTATCAAAAAAAGTATTATATTCGGTTTTGTTGCATTTTTAATTCTTCTAGTAGCAGGCTATAGTAAGTTCTCTCAATATCCACTTCGTTGGAGTGAAGCTGCTTTTTCAAAACATCCCTTTGCTACACAATTAACATATAACCCTATTCATTATTTTTTCGATACTTGGAAAAATGGAAGAGTCTCTTATGATAAGAAAGAAGTAAAAAAATACTACTCTCTTATGGCTGATTATGTTGGTGTAAWAGATAAAGATGAAAAGAAGTTAAACTATCACAGAGTTATTACTCCTAAGCATCCAATAGGTAAGAAACCAAATATTGTTATCGTGATTTTAGAATCTTTTGCATCTTACAAGTCTAGCATCTCAGGCAATCCTTTAGACCCATCCCCTTATATGGGAGATTTGGCTAAAAATGGATATCTGTTTAAAAACTTTTTTACTCCATCAACAGGAACAGCACGTTCTATCTATACTACAGTTATAGGTTTGCCTGATGTGGAGTTAAAAGGAACGTCTAGCCGTAATCCTCTTATTGTAAACCAACATAGTGTTGCTCAGGATTTTGAGGGTTACGAGAAGTCTTATTTTATTGGTGGTTCTGCATCTTGGGGTAATATCCGTGGTATGTTAAATCAATCAATGGATGGCTTAAAACTATACGAAGAGGGTGACTATTCATCTCCTAGAAATGATGTTTGGGGTATCTCAGATATAGACTTATTTCGTGAAGCTCATAAGGGTCTTTTAACCATGAAAGAGCCTTTTTTATCAGTAATTCAGACTTCAGGAAATCATAGACCATATACTATTCCAAATGACAGTTATGGTTATGAGTCAAGAACAGATATAAGTGACTCTGAGATAAAAAAATATGGTTTTGATTCTCTTGAAGAGTATAACTCATTTAGATTTATGGATTATTCAGTTGGTCATTTTATGAAGTTAGCACGTAAAAGTGACTACTACAAAAACACTATCTTTATCTTTTGGGGAGATCATGGTATCTCTGGGTCAACGGGACAACATACATATAAAGGTGAAAGCAGTTCTAAGCTAGGGCTAGGCTCGTATAGAGTTCCTTTTGTTATTTACTCCCCACTTATTAAAGAGCCAAAGGTTTTTGATAAGGTTCTTAGTGAAATAGWTGTACTACCTACTATAGCATCTATGGCAAATATATCATATACAGCAACAACACTTGGTCGTGATGCTTTTGATAAGAGTTTTGATGATAGTAGATATGCTTTTACAATCTACCATAAACCAAACCCTACTATTGGTCTTATTGGGGATAAATATTACTTCAGAACAAAAGTAGATGGTTCAGGCGCAGCACTGTTTGATATATACAGCGATACACCTTTAAAAGATCATTCGGCAGAAAATAAAGAGCTAGTTAAAAAGATGAAAGACTTAACTTATGGTATTTATGAAACAGCTAAGTATATTCCATATTTTAACAAACAAGAAGATGCTAAGTAAGTATACCAACTCTAGGTAAGAACCACCACTTAAAACGAGTATATTGTATCTAGGGTTGGTATTAGTATTTAATACGGGCTAAATATAGTCCGTTACTTGGTGCAGGTTTTACCTTATAACTCTTTTTACATTTTAATTGTTCTTCTAGCTCTTTAGCATCTAGCTTTAGAAGTGCCCCTACCATAAGACGAATTTGACTTCTTAAAAATCCATTTGCTTCAAAATTTAAAACAATGTAGCTTTTATATTTATATGCAAAAGCTTTATACACTTCTCTAACACTACTCTTTGTATCACTACCTGTTTTCATAAAGTTTGCAAAGTCATGTTCACCGATGTATAGTTTTATATTTTTCTCAATTATGTCAAAATCTACAGAGTCTATAAATGTTACAAAGTTATTTTCAAAAGGGTTACTTTGAGATTCTTTTATGATGTAGCGATAGACTCTTTTTTTAGCACTATATCTTGCATGAAACTCTGCATCTACTTCTTTTACTGATTTTATTTGGATGCTCGGTGGCAGCATCTCGTTCAAAACTTTTTTAAGTTTTTTTAAATCATTCCAAAAAGGAGGCAAGTCAATATGACAAACCTGACCTGTAGCATGAACTCCCTTGTCCGTTCTACCAGATGCTACTATTTTGAAATCTATACTTAGCTGTGAAAGTACTTTTTCAAGGTTTCCCAGAATAGTATTAGATGAACTTTTTTGTGCTTGAGAACCTAAAAAATTGGTACCATTATAAGCGATAGTCAAAGCACAACGCATTCTTAGTTAGAATCTCGATACAATTGTTTTTCTATATATTATGTAGGTTGCCATTAACCAGACAGTAGCTACTATTGGAATAGTATAGTAAATTAAAGCTTTTTGAAGTCCTAAAGTGGCACCGTAAAAGAGCAAAACTCCAAGGAATAGATATAGATATATTCTTCCTTTTTGATGCCTAACATGTACTATACCTATACTAGCAACTAAAAATAGACTGATTAGTGGAAAGAGACTTAAGAGAGTGTCTGTAATTATCATATGCATCTTACTCTCTTTTCTATCATTAGATAACCAATATTCAAGAGGTGACCTATAAGTAGTTAAGTCAGTAGTCATAGTGTCATTTATATACATAGTTTCAAAGCTTATTTGTGAAAACTCTTCTGTTGAGTAGCTGTAACCCTCACCATCCATTAGTTTGAGTCTAAGTATTCCGGAATCATTAATGATTTCAGCACGTTTTGCACTAATTAAAATTTCTTCTTTTTTATTTTTATTAAATAGAATTACATCTGAATATGTCTCATTTTCATTATCTTTACCGATGTATAGTAACCAATCACCAAAGCTATGTCCAAACTCAGATGCACTTAGGTTAAACTTCGCTTCACTTTTTTTATAAGAGACAAAGTTACTAGAGAGTGTTGTGGCATGAGGAAAAAGAACTAAGAAGTTAAAGCTTAGAAGTAGTGTTAAAAGTARGGCAGGTTTAAATAGTGTCTTTACTATAAAGTTTGGATGGATGCCAAGAGYAAAAAGTACAACCATTTCATTGTCTGTTGATAATTTAAAAAGTGATAGTGTAGCTGCAATGAAGAATGTAATAGGCAGTGTATAAAACAGAATTTCAGGAAGTACGAATAGGTAAAGCTTAGTCATATCCCATATACTCAGTTGTATAACGGCTGTATATGTAGCGAGTTTAATCATAAAAACAACAGATGCAATGGCAAATAGAGGCATAAACATAGATAGAAATATCATGTAAAGATTATTGAGTATATATTTTCTAAGTCTGTCCATGATTAATAATTTGCCTCAATATATGCTAGTATTGGAGAGTCATAAATATATACCATAAATGTAGCAAGTGCTAAAAATGGTACAAAAGGAACTCTCTGTTGTTCAGCTGATTTGTTTAAAAGTAAAAGCATAACAGGAAGAGCCAAAATAGCAGATAAAAAGATAGCTACTAAGGTTAATTTTAGACCAAGAAGTGCTCCCATAGTAGCAGCTACCATAATATCTCCCTCTCCCATAGCTTCTATGAATGGTGTTCTATCGTAATGTTTATTCCATGAAGTCTTAGTCTTTAGACCTGCTCTGTAGATAGATGAAGTAAGATAGTAAGACAAAGTAAACCTAAGTAGTGTAAATCCACCTGCAAAGAGCAGGGCATTTTGAAAGTTAGTAAAAACTCCACCTATATTCCATGCTCCAAATATTGCAAAAAACATAGCTAAAAGATTTATGGAGTCTGGAACCATTTTGTATCTAAAGTCTATAACAGATAGAGCCAAAAGCATTAAAAAACTAAGACCTATTAAAAGAGTAGGAAGAGCAAGAGTATATTTACTTGCCAGTGTTAAAAAGATGAGACCTGAGATGATTTCAATAATTGGATATTGAGCAGAGATAGATGTTTTACAAAATGAACATTTTCCTCTTAGAAAAATCCAAGAAATAATTGGAATATTGTGCCAAGGTCTTAGTGGAGTGTCGCAAGATGTACAATGTGAAGATACGAATACAACACTTTCATCTTTTGGTATTCTAAGTATTACAACATTTAAAAATGAACCGATAACGGCTCCTAAAACAAAAGCAATTAGCATCTCCATTATTTAAGCCCTCCAAAACGGCGTTCAATCTTTGTAAAGTTTTTGATTATTTTTTCTAGCTCACTAGTGCTAAAGTCAGGCCACAGAGTATCTGTAAAGAAAAGCTCTGCATAGGCTGCTTGCCAAAGTAGAAAGTTAGAGAGTCTATGATCTCCACCTGTACGTATTAGTAAGTCAACACTATGCTTGCAATCAAGTGCATTTCCAAGCATCTCTTGTGTTATGTCGTCTTCACAGTTTCTTATCTTATTTACAGCACGAAGCATCTCATCCTGTGAACCGTAGTTTAGTGCTAAAGATTGAACAAGTCCATCACAGTGAGCAGTTTTCTCTTTTACATCTTTAATCGTTTTTTGAAGAGATTTTGAAAATGCTCTTATATCACCTATTGGCTCAAAACGAACATTATTTTTCAGATAAATCGGAAGTTCATTTTTAAGGTATTTTTCAAGTAGTTTCATTAAAAACTCAACTTCTAGTCTAGGTCTTTTCCAGTTTTCAGTTGAAAAAGCATAGAGGGTTAAGCGTTCTATATCTTTGTTGTTTGAACAGTATGTAGTTATCTCTTTTACTACTTTAGCACCTGCTTCATGCCCCTTAACTCTTTTCTTACCGCTGAGTTCTGCCCAGCGACCATTGCCATCCATAATGATTGCAATATGTTTAGCTCTATTCATAGTTACAGATTCTTTGCATGATTTAAAATATCAAAAGCTAGACTTAGTTTATCAGCACGGGGAAGTGATTCGATTTTATCAGGAGTAATAAACTCTATTTTATTATTATCGCTTCCAAAACTTGAAGAGTCTTTTAATATGTTCAGACATACTGCATCTACTTCCTTAGAATCTATCATTTTTGAAGCATTTTTCATTGCAACTTCTTCGGCCATCTCAGCTTTAAAACCGATAGTCGTAATGCCATTTTTATCTATAGAGTTTAAAATATCTACATTTTGTTTTAGACTAAGTTCAAAATTATCACCTAAGATCTCTTTTTTTAGTTTTCCTTCTTGCACATACTTGGGAACATAGTCGCTAACAGCAGCAGCCATAAAAAGATATGGTTGTTTTTGGATCAGGTGTATCTGCTCATCTCTCATTAGAGATGCTTTTGATAATTTACCTTTTTTAGCGATGCGTATAGAGTCAGTTAGATATTCGAGCATCTCAATAGAACCCTCTACATCAATAGTATGCATATCTGAGGGAATGTTGTCTTCAAATCTTGTAGCTATGAGGTTTACATCAGCACCTTTGCAGTAGAGTGCAGTTGCAAGTGAGGAAGCCATCTTCCCACTTGAGAAGTTTGAGAGGTAACGAACATCATCAATTTTTTCAATTGTCCCACCTCCTGTTACTATTACTCTCCTATCAGTCCAAAACTCATCTTTTAGAAGTATTCTGGCTGATTGCCAAAATATATCTATTGGCTCTGCCATAGCACCATTACCTGTGGTTTTACAAGCAAGCTCTTTTGTTTGAGTATCTACCATATCATAGTTGGCAATTCCTAGCATTTTAATATTTGCTTGTGTTATCGGGTTTTCAAGCATATTTGTGTTTGCTGATGGAGCTAAGATTTTTTCTCTTGGAAATGCAAGGGCACATTGAAGTAGCATATTGTCTGCTATAGCATTAGCAAGCTTTGCTATTGTATTTGCAGTTGCGGGAGCTATAACGAATATATCAGCCCACTCTGTAGTTTTTATGTGGTTATGATCATTAACCCAAGATTCATTTGTATCATCTAAAACTTGATTTGAAGAGAGTGTCTCAAAACTAAGAGGAGTTACAAACTTTTTAGCTGAATCACTCATGACTACTTTTACATCGGCCCCTGCTTTAACGAAGAGTCTAACAAGGTCAAGTGATTTATAAACAGCAATAGAACCAGTAACTCCTAAAAGTATTTTTTTGTCTTTAAGTAAGTCCGATGGAATAAGCATAATATCACCTCTTTAAGTATTAAATGGATTATACCAAATTATTTACTTATTGATATATATCAAGTCAACTTTTATAAWCTTAGATAGAATTTCAACTTATAATAATTAAAAGGATTGTTTATATGAAGACTTTACTCTACATCTTAGCTCTTAGTTCAATACTCTTTGCATCTGTTGATTCAGCCGATACTGCAACTTGTAAGAAGTGTCATCCTACCATCGCTGCCGAGTTCCAAAGCTCTATGCATAAAAAATCATCTATATATGATGACAAAGTTCATAAGGCTGTATGGGATCTACATCCTGCAAAAGCAAAAGGTGATTATAAATGTGCAAAGTGTCACACACCAAATGCTACAAGCGAAAAAGCAGCGCATGAAGGTATCACTTGTATTAGTTGTCACACTATAAAAAGTGTTGAAAAACATGCAAAAGCAAATAAAAATGTATATTCTAAAAAAGATAAGACTTTCTATTCTGCTGAGGCAGGTCGTGAGAATGAAATAGTTGAGTATAAAACTATAACTTCATGGTGGGGAAATAAGACTACAATTGGTTCCGCATACCATGACATAGACTATACAAATGAAAACTACTACAATGGTCAAATGTGTATGGGTTGTCACTCTCACAAGCAAAATTCTCACGAATTCGAAGTTTGTACTACAGATGAAAAGGGTGCAAAAGATAAAGAGTCTAATTGTATTACTTGTCACATGCCAAAAATAGATGGTACTGCTACGACTGTTAGACTAAGTAAACAACATGCTTTTCACGGTTTTGCTGGAGCTAGGGTTAAGCCTGACATGTTGAGTAAGTATGTAGAATTTGGTTTTAACAAATCTGCTAAAAGTTTTGAGATCTCCATAGAGAATAAAGCTCCACACAACCTTATGACTCACCCATTAAGAGTTGTTCAGCTAAAAGTAACTCTTTTAAGAGATACTAAAGAGACTGACCTTAAAACTCATACTTTTGTAAAAATAATCGGTAAAAATGGTAAACCTGCTATGCCTTGGTTAGCTACAGAAGTTGTAAGAGACACTATGATTAAAGGTAATGAAAAAAGAGTTATTAAGTTTGATGAAGTACTAAAAAGTGGTGATAAAGTAGAAGTAGTTCTAGGTTATTTTATTGTAAATCCTAAAGCACTTAAAAAGCTTAATCTTCAAGATAAAAAAGAGATAACGAAGTTTACTATACTAAAGAGAAAGTACTTCAGTGTAGAGTAAAATTTAAATATGTAAAAGCTAGAAGTTACGTTGAGTGACTTCTCCGCTGAGCACCTCTTTCAACACACTCTTTTACATTTTTTAAAAGAGGCATTTTATCTATAGAAGCATCTTTCATAAGACACTTTTCTTTAAAGTCTGTTTCCAAACAGACAGTTTTWGAAAGTCCACAATATTCGTCATGTTGACAAGACTCATTAGTTTTAAAAGTTGACATTATTTGCCTTTATCTTAAGTTAAAAGTAGTATATAATTATTTAAGTAAATATATGGTTTTTACTTAAAAAAAATTCTATTTAACAAAAAAATCTGTTACATCAACATCTAATGCTTTAGCTATTTTATATATATGTTCTAGATTAAACCTTCTATTTTTAGCAGAATTCTCTGCATTTGCATAAAATGCAGATGATTTTTGTCCTATCATTAAAGCCAATTCTAGTTGACTAACCCCTTTTTCTTTTCGTATCCTTTTTATATTTGCAGCCACAAGCTCTATAAATTCTTGAACTTCTTCAGCTTCAGCTATACATAAATTTTCAAATATACTCAAATCTTATCCTTATTATTAATCTAACGAAAAACTATCTAAAAATTAATACTTGTTTAAATTATATTGAGTTAGAATCTATGAATCAATCTCCTATAAGTTATTAGCTTATAGGTTAATAAAGGAATTGAAATGTTTTATTTAAACAAAATAACTGGACTAAATAAGAAGATAGATACACTCGTTAGCGAAAACAATAATCTTAATATCATAAACAAAGATTATATACTAAGAAATGAGACTTTACAAGGACAAATAGAAGAACTAAGTAAGTATATAAAAGGGCATAAATTAAAAGAGTCTCTTGTAGACCTGCTATTATCCGGTTGCACAAGTAATATAAGTATCATTCAGCAAGATTTTTCTGGAAATATAGACCTTTTAACTGATATGCAAGAACATTCAAAAAGCTCATCACTTGGATCAAGAAAGAGTGTTTTTTCAATCTCTGAAAACTTAACAAACTTGATGGAATCAATTGGTGAGTCCAATGAAGGTGTATTAAGACTTACAGAAGGTATCAATGATGTTTCATCTTTAATGATGCTTATTAATGATATAGCAGATCAGACAAATCTTCTTGCATTAAATGCTGCCATTGAAGCAGCTCGCGCAGGTGAACATGGACGTGGATTTGCTGTTGTTGCTGATGAAGTAAGAAAACTGGCAGAGAGAACACAAAAAGCAACTAAAGAAGTTGAGATAACTATAAACACATTAAAACAGGAGTCTCACAATATTGCAGAAACATCTGAGACAATGACGTTGATAGCTAAAAAATCTGAAAGTTTGACAAATGATTTTGAATCTACACTTCAAGAGTTTGCCAACGATGGTGAAAAAATGGCAGTTTCTATAGATCATATACTTGATCAGACATTTATAGGTTTAGTGAAACTTGATCATCTTCTTTTTAAAACAAATGCTTATAGTGCTTTTATTCATGAAGATGATGAGATACATTTCTCAAATCACCATGAGTGTAGATTAGGTCAGTGGTATGATAGTGGTATAGGAAAAGATCGCTTTGGACATACGTCAAGCTATAAAAGCATATTAGCTCCTCATAAGTTAGTACATCAAAATATAATAAATGCGATAGAGTGTATAAAGAATGGTATATGTAATGACTCTGAAAAAATTATACAGAATTTCAATGTTGCGGAGTCTTCAAGTAAAAAACTTTTTGAGTTATTAGACACCTTACCGTCTCAAAGATAAAACTATGTTAGGTAATGATATATTTAATTCTATGGAGATGATAGTCAATAGCACAGGTGCTCTGGTATATGTTATTGATTTAGAAAACTATGAAATACTTTATGCAAATGAAAGATGTAAAGAAGAGTTTGGTGAGGTTGTAGGAAGAGTATGTTACGAAACTCTTCAAAAGAATGAAAAATCACCATGTAAATTTTGCCCTATGCAAAAAGACAAATCTCCCTTATCTTATCCATTAGGAACAATATTTGAATGGGAAAATAAAAACTCTATTAATGGGAAACACTATGTATTCAATGACCGTATTGTCTCTTGGAATGATAATAAGAAAGTTAAGATTCAAGTAGGAATAGACATAACAAAACAGAAAACACTTGAAGAAAAAATCTTGAAACTTGCTAATTATGATAAGTTGACCGGACTAGTAAATAGAGTACTGTTAAAAGAATTTATACAAAAATCAATACAAAAAAGTATAAATACTTCCACATATAATGCTCTTTTGTTTATAGACTTAGATAACTTTAAAGTTGTTAATGATAAAGCTGGACACAATATTGGAGATATGTTAATAGTAGAGGCTAGTAAGCGTATTCAAAGTGCTGTTCTTAGTGATTGTATTATTGCAAGACTTGGTGGTGATGAGTTTGTTGTATTACTTGATACAAAAGAGAGTAACAAAAAACTCGTAATTGATAAACTTAAAAAAACAACACAAAAGATACTTGAAAAACTGGCAAATCCATATATAATTGAGAATTATGATTTTAGAATAAGCGCAAGTATAGGTATAAAGCTTTTTAACGATGACAGTTCTCCTGTACATAATTTAATGAAGTATGCTGACAGTGCTATGTATAACGCAAAAAAAAGTGGGCGAAATACTTTTTGCTTTTTTGATTCAAAACTGCAAAAAATTATGGAGGATAAGATAAAACTGATAGATAGTTTAAGAGAAGCTATAACAGATAAAAGCATGAGTTTATACTATCAGACACAAATATTATCTTGTGATAATTTAAAAATTATTGGAGTAGAAGCATTAGTCAGGTGGAATCACCCTGTTCAGGGTTTAGTATCACCTGCTGACTTTATCCCCGCAGCAGAAGAGAGTGGGCTAATAGTTCCTCTTGGAGAGTGGATTATTAACGAAGCTGTAAAACAACTCAAACTATGGGAGAGAGACATAGTAAAAAAATATTGGCAAATGTCTATAAATGTAAGTTCTAAACAGTTTGAAAAGGATAATTTTATAGAAATGATTAAAGATATACTTGAAAAACATGAGGTTAATCCAAATATGATAAGACTTGAGTTGACGGAGAGTCTTTTGATTAAAAATATAGATCAGGTACTTGATAGACTGCATAAACTTAAACAAATGGGACTTTCTCTATCAATAGATGATTTTGGAACAGGTTACTCTTCTTTGTCATACCTGAAGAAATTACCTATTGATGAATTAAAAATAGACCAATCTTTTATCAAGGATTTAATAAAAGATTCTAATGATGAAATTATAACTCAGATTATAATAACAATGGGTCAAAAGTTTGCTATAGACGTTATTGCAGAGGGTGTTGAAACACAAGAACAATACGAAAAACTTTTATTGATGGGGTGTCAATATTTTCAAGGTTATTTGTTTTCAAAACCCGTAGAGGCAAATTACTTATAATTAGTTACAAAACCCAACAAAATCATTGATTTCTTTGTCTATTTTCATATAATCCTTAAGACCTATTTTTAGTTCTTCCGGTATCTCTTTAGTACTAGCACCTGCTAAAAGACCAAGTATCATACCTCTATGTACATTGTCTCCACCAGCATTTGCATTATCCAACAGTGAAGATGTAAAATCAAATTTGTTTTTATTTAAAAAGTAATATATCAATGGCACACCATGCTCAGGATAACATGCTGTAGCAAACCTATTTGTTATCATACTCTCGTCAGTTGCGTCTGCAAGTATTTCATTTAAGTACTCACCAGAGTACTCTGTATGGATTTGCCACATTTGATCTTTTGGAATATTCCCCGGACCATGAGCTTCAAAATATTTTTTAGAAAGATCTTTACCGTGTATTTTTATAAGTGAAATCTCTTTTGCAGATTCATTTAGAAGTTCTAGTGGATTATCTCCCTGAAGTAGTTTATTTAGTAATGGGACTAGAGTACCTAGTGCTGAAGATACATTCTGTGAGCTGTGAGTTAGTTGTTGGTGACTTACTGCTATACCTAGACCTTCATATGAACTATTGGCTGTAAGTGCTAAAACAAGTGGACGAATTATTCCTCCATGAGAACCTATGGACCWTCTATCTCTTTGACTCTGAGCACACAACTCTGGGGCTACTCCTTTAGAATAGTTCTCAAACCAATCTCGTAAATATATTTCCAAATATGGATCATTATTAGCATCTACATCTGTCATATATTCTATAAAGTCATTTAAGAACTGATTTTGATCGTAACCTTCATTTTTTATGATTGACCTCATAAGAACTCTTACTAGATTCGCTCCTAGTGTATTCTCTCCTGCCTTTAGACCATGATGATAGTGATATCTCTCATCAAGAGATGGCATTAGGTTTGCATGCTCACCTGAGTGTACTTTAGTATGTATATCTAGGTGGCTATATGTAGTGTTATAAAATTTTGAATGTTTATGTAGAATGTCATAAGAACGATTTAGATTATTTGCGCTCTTAATATCAGGATAATAAGTGTTTCCAACCATAAACGATTCTGGATGCGGATGCAAGGCATCATTGTAGCCAGTTATTTTTCCAAAGTCTTTTTTGATATATTCACGTTTATAGTACCAATGTACCGGCATACTAAGAGCATCTGAAATAAAGAGACCCCAAAGTGCATTTTTTACTCTAGCTGAATCTTTCATGATATATCCTTTTATTTAAACTTTATCTTCGTCTATCTCCACTCCACCATATTCTAATGTATAAATCAAATCAGTAGTATGTAGTTTGTCAAAATTAGCCAACATGATTTTCTTTAAATATTCTTTTTCTGCCTCTTCTGCTCTAAGAAGACTACCAGCAAAAATACCTTTTTTTTCTAACACCAAAGAAGTGATATCATGGTCCATATTTATATGATTCATCAACTCTTTAATATCCGTCTCAAAAATAGAACTTAGCATCGAAAACATACCTGCCAAGTAGGCTTTGTCTTTTTGTTTTGGTTGTGCTTCTAATTCCATTCTTTCTGCTCTTTTTATAGCAAGAGCAAGTATTGTTTTTGAAGCAGGGTTTTGTGAAGCTTCAGAGTATAGATAAACCATCAACCATCTCAGTAGTTTTTCTCTCCCCATAAGAGTTATTACCTGAGTTATTGATTCTACTTGTACATCAAAATTTTTAGAGTTATTGAAAAATTGGACAAGTTTGAAAGAGAGATCCGGTTGTCTTTTTATAAATGTTTCTATTTGTTCTGTAGTATCGTTATCTTTAATCATTTTAATAAGTTGTAATATTATAACTTGAGCAGGTTCTTTTGAAGCAATTATTTCAATTATCTCAGGTTTATCTAGATAATAACCTTGCAGATAGTCAAAGCCCATTTGTGAGTATTTTGTTAAGTCTTCTTTTGTCTCAATGTTTTGAGCTAAAAGTTTAATTCTAGTCCCTTTAAACTTCTCTTGTACTTTTTGTAAGTTTGGAAGTTCTGAGAGTACTACATCCATTTTGATAATATCTATAAAGTTAAATAGTCTGCTAAACTTTGTAATCATCTCAGCACTTGAGTCAAAGTGTTCAAGAGAAAACTTAAAACCTCTCTTTTTATACTGGATGATTTTAGAGATTACATTTTCATCTAAATTAATATCTTCTAGTATATTTAAAATAAACCGTTTGTTATCTAAAACATCTATAATACCTTTTGTTAATGTCTCGGCATCTACATTAATAAAGGCTAATGTTTTTTGACCTAGTAACTTGTCAAGTTCCGTACTGCCAATAGAACTTATAATTAGTTTAGAAGTTCCTTTCACACTGCAAGAAAGGTTTGTTGCATGGTTATCACTATCTCGAAAAATAAGTTCGTAAGCAAACACTTGATTTTGATTATTAAATATTTTTTGTTTAGATATATTAATTACATTCATTTCTATATCCTTGATTTTCAATATTATATCATCTTATAAAGACTCGTCTATTAAAAAAAGTAATTATCTTATTTTTCTGATAATAATAACTTTAAGGTAGTCTCCCTCTTTAAACTTATCCATAACTCTAAAATCTTTTGGTAGAGAGAAGCTCTTTTCTACTTTATATTTTGAGTTTAACTCTTTAAAAGCTTTAAATACAAAGTCACTGAATGTCATCATACTAAAGTTTGCAGCATTCGTTGAAGCCACAATAATACCATTTTTATTGGTTATTTGAATAGCCTCTTTTAAAAGTTTTACATAATCTTTTGAAGCACTAAATGTATGTTTTTTTGATCTTGCAAAACTAGGTGGGTCAAGTACTACAATATCAAATAGTAACTTTTTTCTTACCGCATATTTGAAGTAGTTAAAAACATCATCAACTATAATATCTTGAGTCTTTGGGTCTATGTTATTTAGCATAAATTGTTCTTGAGTTTTACTAAGGCTTCTTTTAGCCAGATCAACACTTGTGGTCTTTGTTGCACCACCAAGAGCTGCAAATACGGAGAAAGCTCCTGTGTAAGAGAAAGTATTGAGTACAGTTTTACCTTTTGCATATGTATCACGGATTGTTTTTCGTACATTTTTTTGATCTAGAAATACTCCGACCATAGCTCCATCATCTAAATATATGGCAAAATTAGCTCCATTTTCTTTTACGATTATAGGAGATTCGGCTCTTTGGCCACAAACAAAATCATCCGAATCATCGAGATACTTTCCTTTGCCATCAAATCTCTTTTTTTGATAGATGCCTTTATACTCAACTGATGATTTTAGAGCATCTAGTATCTCTTGCTTAAGTTCATAAATCCCAATAGAGTACCAAGTCAGCATATAATATCCGTCAAAGTAATCAATAGTTAAACCACCGATTCCGTCACCTTCTCCATTGAAGACTCTAAAGGCTGTAGTGTTCTCATCTTTAAAGAAACATTCTCTGTACTCTATGGCAGATTTTATTTTATTTGCAAAGTAAGTAGCATCTATAGATTCATCTGCATTAGAAGATAGAACCCAACCATAACCTTTGTTCTGGATGCCGTAATAGCCTTTAACAATAAACTTTCCCTTAGCATCTACAAGGTTTACAATTGTGCCTTCATCAACTGCTTTGCTCCAATCTACAACAGACTCTTTTGAGATTAGCGGATAACCATCCTTATAGTCTTCTATAAATTCTTGTTTTATAGTTAAGTTTATTTCATTTTTCATGCTTTTTTAGTCTCAAGTCGGTCATACATAGCCAGCATATTATGATAGTCACTATGAAGAGTTGTATCTATAATAAAATCATCACCATCTAATATTCGTAAAGCTTTTTGAACATTCTCTTGAGTGAAAATATTATACATAGCATCTTCAAATTCCTCAAACTCTAACTCTAACTCTTCCATACGAGCCAGCTCTACAATAATATGTCCAAGTCTATTTTCACCATATTCAAGCAGTTCAAGAGCTTCTTCATAGTCACTTAGTAAGAGATAGATTTGTGCTTTAAATTCTCTCATTGTGAAATTATTTTCAAATATAACACCAATATATTTTTCTATATTTAGTGAATCTTCAAGTGATTCAATACTTATTATAATCTCTTGAGGATCATAACTTTTGAAGTTTAGAACCATATCACGAATTTCTTTACCATTGTTCTTATTGTTATATACCAAGTCTTCTATTGGATATACTTCAGATACTCCGGGGACTATCATCTGACAAGAGTAAAAACCAAGATAGTTGTACTCTCTTAAGTAACTCTCTTTTCCCATCTCATTTAAAATATTCATAAGATAATCATACTCTTGTTCGCTTGTTTTGCCAGTGTAATCAAATGCACAATACTCAAAGCTTTTTTTAGAACTCAAAAAGCCAAAGCCAAGTTTTCCATTTGAATCTATAAAGTGAGATTCAAGATTGAAACTGTCAGCAACTATACTCATATCAAAAGTTGGTATTTCAAAGCTGTCTAGATTTTCTAAAGAACGTCCTTGCATAAGCTCAGTCATAGTTCTCTCTAAAGATACTTCTAAAATTGGATGTGCTCCAAAAGATACAAAAAGGGTAGAGTTTTTAGGATTAATAAGTGAGATAGCAGTAACAGGAAACTTTCCGCCAAGTGAAGCATCTAGGACTTCGACAATGTAGCCCAAATCTTGTAGTGCAAGAACATCTTTGTAAACTCTGGGAAATGATTCTATTAATTCATATGGAAACTTTGGAAGTGAGTACCCATTTTTTATAATCTCTATTTTGGCGTAACGCTCAAAAATCTCACTTAAAGCCTGAACCTGAGCTTCGAGTGGTGTATTTCCAGTAGCTAAACCATTGCTTACATAGAGGTTGCTTAATATATTTAGAGGTATATAGGTTTTCTCTTTATTTGAGTGTTTTATAAAAGGTAGAGCAACAATCTTATCTTTATAATCACTGTTAAAATCAACTAAATCATCGTCACTTAGTTGTTTTTCTGGATTGTAAACTTCACGTAATTCATCATTTAAGTAGTCTCCGCCAAACTCAAAAGCAATCTCATCAGGATAGTATTTTCTCTTTGGCAGATGAAAATCAATAAAAAAGTTATTTGTTTGAAGTCGTTCAATATACTCACCTAAAGCACTGGCTATGGATGCATCTGAGACTATTCCTTTTCCGTTTGAATATATATGTCTTGGTGCTTCAACTGAAGTAAGGTTTACAGAGTAGCAGTTTTCTAGAGGATGCTTTTGTTGTGAAAAGGTCATCTCACAACCAACATCTGATAGTACGGATTTCATTTTTATGATTGACTCTTCTAGGGGTGCATTTTTAGATAAAAGAWTCATTAATCACTATCTTGATTTGATTTTTTTTTACTTTTTTGTTTCAGTTTACGGTGGCGTGGTTTCTTTTTTTTGTCTTTAGAAGGTTTTATATCTTMACTAAGACTTGTAGGTACAAAGTTTTTAACTTGCCTCTGTGGTATATCCATCTTCATCATTATCTCAATAGTTTGAAGTGATACTTCTTCCTCCGGAGTTACAAAAGAGATAGATTCTCCTATCTCATCAACATAACGAAGACGCATAAAATAGTCATCTTCCATTCTTGGAAGTTCGTAGTTTACCATGACTTGTATATTTGTTAACTCAAGTGATTTAAAAATCATATCAGTAGTAATCAGTATATTTGTTTTAGAGCTATTAAAAGCTTGAGCTGCTTCGTGTAATTGTGCTTGTTTATGGTTTCCATGAACAATTATAGCTTTTACATTATGAGCCTCAAGGTATAAACTCAACGCATTAGCCGAGCGCTTGCTTCTTGCAATGACAACAGTTTGCTTAGTCTCATTATTCTTAATAAACTGCTCAAACATAGAAGCTTTGTCTTGTTTTGTTACTAGATGAACTATTTGTTTAGTTCTTGCCCCTACGCTAATGTTGTCATAGTATTTTTTTTTGTTTGTTTTTTTGAGTTGCTCAGACATATAATTGATTCCTTGAATATTTGATGAAATTATAGCTAAGCAGACATAAAAAGATGGTTTTTATATGCAGTTATTTAAGTAGGGGAAGAGTATCTAGCATCCCCTCACAGTAATCCCACTCATCAAGTGTCTCTTTCCACTCTTGCGGAATAGCATCTACACCTTTATATGCACCTAGAACCATACCGATAGCAATACCTCTTGAAGCATTGTCCCCACCAACCATTGCATTTGCTTGAAGTGCTTTTTTTAGTCCATCTTCTTCATTCGCATATTTTAGTATGAAGTATACAGCGCCGGGTAGAGTACCTTCTGTTGGACTTGCTTTTCCTACTTTAATAGGCTCGGAACGWCCTACATCCCATAGTCTAGCCATACTTGTAATTGCTAGGTCATCAGCAAATTGTTCACGATAAAGTGCTGAYTTTTCATTTGTAGCTTCTTTAACTTTYGCAATAGCTTGAGAAACTTTTTCACTGAAAAATCCACCCATATCTACGGCTACCATCTGTATGGCATCTGATGGACTTATTCCGTTTATTACTCTATGCGTTACACGGGCAAAAAATTCAGCACCGCCAAGGGCATGAACATCCTTGTGAGTAAACATAGTCTTYCTTGCCACATCTATTATCTCACTCTCAGTGTCATAGTAAGCGTGTGCTGCAACATGACGAATGGACATAGCATTRGATATTCCACCTAAACGTTCAACAGGGACACCTTGTTTTACCTGTGCATAGGTCTCTTTTGTCATAGTACATATCCAAGAGCCCCAGTCATTTTCAAGTCTCTTCATCCAGTGTGGGATCATATTCGCAACATTAAAAGGTCTAGGAGTGTCGGCAATCGCTGCAAGATGTTCTAAAACTAAGATATTATAATCACCGTAGTCAGTAGTCCCACCGGCTTTTTTTCCAGGATGATAGTTTCTCTCACCCCAGCCGATGCCGTGAGTCTGTCCACCCATCATCTCTCCTGGAGACATAAATTTCTCTATAGGTTTTTCGCCATAAGCTTCATAAATCTTTTTGGCGTCATATTCATAATGACTACCCAAGCAGAGTGCATCAGCGACTATAGCACCGAAAAAAGTACCTTTAATTTTTTCTTCTTTTGTAATATTACTCATAATCTATTCCTATTATTTTTAGCCATTGTATCTAGGAAATATTTAATGTTACTTGTCAGTTTTTAAAATGTTTTTTTGTTTAGGAATATTTAAGAAGTTGTTTATATATCAAAGTCCATAATTTTAACTATAGAGCTTCTATCTCTACCTTTTGAATCTTTCATGCTTTTTTGGATTTTTTCTATTATAGTTGTTACATTTTCATCAGTAGTTATTTCAATCATACATATAGAACATGTCAGATGGCTATTAGAGCCAAAAGGTGCTTTTGATATTTTATCTCTTATAGCTTTGGCAGTTATATCTAGCTCTTCTCTTGAGGTCTCGCTAAAATATATCATAAACTTATCTCCATGCCAGTGAGCAAGTATGTCTTTATCTCGAATAGAACGTTTTAGAATCATTGAGATTTTTTTAATAGTAGCATCTGTAGCATTAATTCCATTAGCTCTAATGAAAGCGCTAAAGTCGTCTACATCTATATACATAAGAGAAAAAGATTTCTTTTGTCCATCTCGTATTTTTTGCAGGTTTGTTTTTATTACAGATGTCATGTGTATCTTATTTGAAGTTTTTGTAAGATCATCTAAAGATAGAAGCTCAGCTAACTTTGACATCTTCTCTTTTAAAAGTGTTTGCAGCATTATGTTTTTGATCTCTTTTTCGATTCTAGCTAGCATCTCTTCAACTATAAAAGGTTTAGAAATATAGTCAGAAGCTCCAAGGTCAAATATCTTCTTTATAGCATCTGGTTTTGTTACTGATGTAAGAAAAATTACGGGAATATTTTTAGTTTTTTTATTTTCTTTAATCTGAGTTATCGTTTCATACCCATCCATAACAGGCATCTCAACATCTAATATAATAAGGTCAGGTGTATTTTTATGAATCGCTTCTAGTGCTTCTTTTCCGTTAGTGGAAGAGTGTACAGTATAATTCATAGGCACTAGTACATCAGAAAGAGATGATATCACCAGTGGACTATCATCAACAATACATATAGTGTATTTACTATAATCAATWGAGTTTATGTCTAGTTCTTGTCCTTCCATAACCTATCCTTGTTTATTAGAAGTCAGTATAATGGAATTAAACTTTGACAAATATTAATATAAATTATATCAATCGATGACATAATCTTGCGTAATAATTTCTAAAACATGTCCATTCTCATCTTTAAAGTAGACTCCACGTCCACCATAATGAGTATTGATTTTTCCATTATTTAGTTTAGATGGACCACTTCCATAGACTATATTATCTTCTTTTATCCGTTGAAAAATTTCATCAAACTGAGTGTCATTTACTTTAAAGGCAAAATGCATTATACAAAATCTACTTTTAGTTCTAAAATCTAAGGTAAGAGTAGAGTTTGCTTTCACAACTGCAAAATCTTCCCAAACTTTTAAAAACTTAAAACCAAATATCTTCTCATACCACTTGGCAGACTTTACTTTGTCATATGCAGGAATAATRGTATGGTTGAGTGTAATTTCCATAATCTTCTCCTTGGAATAAAACTATTCTATTCTTTTTAGGTTAAATAATCTTTACTTATACTTATTAAATAATAAATATGACAAATATTTAATAATTATAGTTATATACTGTGAAAAATACTTTTACTAATCATCATATGTTTTAGATGCTCTTCATTGTATCTTTCAATCAAACTCTAACCTTCTAAGGGGAATACAATGTTTGATAACAAAAAACTTATGCAACACACYTCAGGTGGGGGAACATCTAACCAAGATTGGTGGCCTAACCAATTAAAGCTTGATATTTTACWTCAACAATCATCTCTCTCAAATCCTATGGCTAATGATTTTAACTATGCTGAGGAGTTTAAAACTCTTAATCTTGAAGCTGTTAAAAAAGATCTGGTTGAAGTTATGACCACCTCCCAAGATTGGTGGCCTGCAGATTTTGGTCACTATGGACCACTGTTTATTCGTATGACATGGCATAGTGCCGGTACATATCGTACTGGTGATGGACGTGGCGGTGGAGGTAGTGGAAATCAGCGTTTTGCACCTCTTAATAGTTGGCCTGACAATGTAAATCTTGACAAGGCTCGTAGGCTTATTTGGCCAGTAAAGCAAAAATATGGTAGAAAAATATCTTGGGCTGATTTGATTATTTTATCAGGTAATGTTGCAATGGAATCAATGGGTTTTAAAACATTTGGTTTTGGTGGTGGACGTGAGGATATATGGGAGCCGGAAAAGGATATATACTGGGGTGCCGAAGGTACTTGGCTTGATGATAAACGCTACTCAGGTGAGCATGAAGAGTTAGAAAATCCTTTAGCAGCAGTTCAGATGGGGTTAATATATGTAAACCCTGAGGGTCCCAATGGTAACCCAGATCCACTTGCAGCAGCTAAAGATATCCGTGAGACTTTCGCTCGAATGGCTATGAATGACGAGGAGACTGTTGCTCTAATTGCTGGTGGTCATACCTTTGGAAAAACTCATGGTGCYGSYRATSCAGCTCATGTAGGTCCTGAACCGGAAGCAGCAGGTATTGAAGAACAGGGATTTGGATGGAAAAGTAGTTTCGGTACAGGTAAAGGTGCTGATACAATAAGTAGTGGTCTTGAAGTTACTTGGACAACAACACCGACAAAATGGAGTAGTAACTTTTTATGGAATCTATTTGGATATGAATGGGAACTTACAAAAAGTCCGGCTGGTGCACAACAATGGATACCTAAAAATGGTGCAGGTACCGGTTCTATACCAGATGCTCATGACAAATCGAAACGTCATGTACCGACTATGCTAACAACAGACCTTGCTTTGCGATTTGACCCGGATTATGAAAAAATTGCAAGAAGATTTTTTGAAAATCCGGATGAGTTTCAAGATGCATTTGCGCGTGCATGGTTTAAGTTGACACACCGTGATATGGGTCCATTATCACGATATCTTGGTTCAGAAGTTCCTGATGAAGAGCTTATTTGGCAAGATCCCATTCCTAAAGTTGACCATAAACTGATTGACAATCAAGATATTTCTTCGCTTAAAGCTAAACTTCTTGACTCAGGGCTCTCAATATCAGAACTTGTTTCAACAGCCTGGGCATCTGCATCTACATTTCGAGGTTCAGATAAACGTGGTGGTGCAAATGGTGCCCGTATTCGTCTTTCTCCACAAAAAGATTGGAAAGTAAACCAGCCAGATCAACTCTCAAGAGTGCTTAGTAAACTTGAAGATATTCAGTCTGAGTTTAACGATGCACAGAACGATTCAAAGAGAGTCTCCCTTGCGGACTTAATTGTTTTGGGTGGTTGTGCAGGTGTAGAGCTAGCAGCAAAAAATACTGGATATGGTGTTAGGGTTGCCTTCACCCCTGGACGTATGGATGCATCTGCTGAGCAAACAGATGCTACATCTTTTGATGTACTAGAACCGGTTGCAGATGGATTTAGAAATTATCTTAAGACTAAATATTCTGTTAGCGCTGAAGAACTACTGGTAGATAAGGCGCAACTCTTAACTCTTAGTGCACCTGAGATGACGGTTCTTATTGGAGGTATGCGAGTTTTAAACACGAATGTTAATCAGGACAGTCATGGTGTCTTTAGCGAGCATCTAGAGACGCTTACTAACGACTTCTTTGTGAACTTACTAGATATGGGTACAGTATGGAAGCCAGTCTCAGATGCGAAAGATATCTTTGAGGGCAGTGATCGCTCAACTGGTGTACTCAAATGGACTGCAACAAGAGTAGATTTAATTTTCGGTTCAAATTCACAACTACGTGCTATTGCAGAAGTTTATGGAAGTTCGGATGCTAAGAATCTTTTTATAGATGATTTTGTATCTGCGTGGACTAAAGTTATGAATCTAGATAGATTCGATTTAGCTTAATAGTTTTTGCAAAAAGAAACGAGAAACTTACTCGCTTTGAGTAGTTTCTTCTTCTGGTGAGTTGTCTGTTTTTTTCTTCTGTTTACGGTGACGAGGTTTTTTCTTTTTATCTTTTTTTGTCTGAGTATTTTTTGCGTCAGGTTCTGTAGCTACAAAGCCTTCAACTTCTTCTTGGGGAATCTCCATTTTCATTCTCATCTCTATGATTTGCAGAGTAGACTCATCATCAGGATTAACTAATAATATAGACTCTCCAACTTCATCAACATAATCTAAACGTACAAAGTACTCTGGATATTCAATAGGCAAGTCGTAATTAACTATCAGTTGAATGTTTGTAAGTTCAAGAGATTTTAAAATCATATCAGTAGTTATAAGGATATTTAACTCAGATGCATTAAAAGCTTTAGCCGCATCTTCTAACTGTACTGCTCTATGGTTTCCATGTATTGCAAGAGCTTGTATATCTTTAGTTTTAAGATATGCACTTAGTGCATCTGCATTACGCTTACTCTTAGCTATAACGACAGTCTGCTTATTTGGAGTGTTCTTGATAAGCTGCTCAAACATAGCAGCTTTGTCGTGTTGTTCTACGAAATGGACTACTTGTTTAGTTCTTTTTCCAACACTAACATTGTCAAAATACTTTTTTATACTATGTTTTTTAATTTGCTCAGACATCTAATTCCTTGGAAGTTTGTGCGAATTATAGCTGAAGGGTTTATATTTCTTTGCTAAAATCCAATAAAATTTTAACAAAAGGATTTTTAATGCAAGAAAATATTAAAAACTTTGTAGACAACAGTAAGTTTCAAAACTTTATAGTTACTCTAATAATTATAAATGGTATCACGATGGGATTTGAGACATCAAAWGATTTTATGATGAGTTACGGCTCTATTATTCATATCTTTGACAAGTTAGTTATTACTATCTTTACTATTGAAATCATACTTCGCATCTACGCTCATAGAATATCATTCTTTAAAAATACTTGGAGCCTTTTTGATTTTGCTATAGTTGCTGTTTCGTTGATGCCTTCAACTGGTGGTTTTGAAATATTTAGAATACTGAGAGTATTTAGGCTCCTTAGACTAATCACAGTTGTTCCGCAGATGAGAAAAATAGTTATGGCTCTTGTCAGTGTAATCCCGGGGATGCTTTCTATTGCGGCACTCTTGATAGTGTTCTTCTACATCTTTGCTATCATGGCAACTCAGCTTTATAACGAGAGTTTTCCTCACTGGTTCGGTACGCTTGGAGAGTCATTTTACACACTTTTTCAGATTATGACTCTAGAATCTTGGTCTATGGGAATAGTAAGACCTATCATGGAAGTACATCCATATGCTTGGACGTTCTTTATCCCATTTATCTTCATGGTGACAYTTATTATGATTAACCTTATTGTAGCCGTAGTTGTAGATGCTATGGCTGAGATAAATAAAGATGAGATTCAGACTCATGAAGATCATACAGCCCTGCAACTAAAAGAGTTGCAGTTAGAGATAAGAGAGTTAAAAGAGTTAGTGAGAGAAAAGCTTTAATCTTAGCTCTTATGCTTTTATGCTTTTATCTTTACACCTTTTATAGCATTAAGAAGAATTCCTACAGTAGTACCGTTGTGTAAAACAGCTGTAGATATTGGTTTTATATAACCCATAGTGGCGCAAGCCAGTATGGTACTATTCGCTCCTACTGTTATATTGAAGTTTGATTGTATGAGTTTCATTGTATCTTGTGCCAATTCAATAGCATTTGCAACACAGGCAATATCATCTTTAAGTAGAGATATATCGGCTGAAGCTTTTGCTATTTGAGCACCTTTACTCATGCTAATCCCTACGCTTGCTTCAACTAAAGCAGGTGCATCATTAATACCGTCTCCGACAAAAACGATTTTTTTACCATTAGCTACTAACTCTTTAACGATGTCTGCTTTTTGCGTAGGTAGAAGTTCAGCGAACACATTGTCTATTCCTATCTCTTTAGCTACTTCATTTGCTTTTCTCTTATTATCACCAGTAAGCATAATAGTGTTTTTTATACCTAGCTTATGTAGTCTATCTATAGTCTCTTTTGTATTATGACGAACTGTATCTATCATAGTAATCATACCTAGGAGTTTATAATCATAGCCGATGTATAGAATCGTCTTTCCATCTTCTTCATGTTTTTTTATAATATGGATATGTCCATCAAAGTTTATGCCTTCATCATCTTGTAAAAAGTGTTGAGAACCTATGTGCACTTTTTTACCTGCAACTTCAGTTGTTACTCCGTGAGCAACTATAAACTCTACCTCTTCATGATGTATATGTTCAAAAGACTGTTCATTAGCTGCTCTTACTACTGCTTCTGCTACTGGATGAAAGTAGTGTTCTTCTGTAGATGCTGCAAGTGACAAGATTCTTTTTCCATCCCACTCTTCATCAAAGGAGATAACATCAGATACATAAAGCTCACCTTTTGTAAGTGTTCCAGTCTTGTCAAAAATAACAGTATCTACTTCACTCAGGTTTTCCAATGTCTGAGCATTTTTAATCATGATACCGTTTTTTGCAGCTTTATGAAGGGAGCTTTTAAATGCAACGGGAGTAGCAAGTTTTAGGGCACAAGAGTAGTCTGCTTGAAGAACAGAAGCCACTCTCTCCCAATCACCGGTTGCAAGATAAGCAAATGTACTAAGACCAAGAGTTAAAGGAACAAGTTTATCAGCCAATTTTGTAGCTTTAAGAGCAGAAGATGACTTAGAACTTAGTGACTCTTCTATGTATTTTGTGACTTTTGCTGTAGAAGTATCATCTCCGACATTCTCAGCCCAAATTTTTATACGACCCTCTTCAATTAGTGTTCCAGCCATTACTCTATCACCATAGGCTTTTGTAACAGAAACACTTTCTCCAGTCATACTTGCTTGGTTTATAAGTGCCTCACCGTCTACTATATGTCCATCAACACTTATCATTTCTCCAGTAGATATGATTACAATATCGCTTACTTTTACTTCATTATATTTTATTTTTTCTTCATTACCATTGCGTTGAACCCAGACTTCTTCTATGTTAGGGCGAATAAGTTCGCGAAGCAGGGCATCGGATTTATCTGATGTACTTTCTTCTATGTATTCTCCGGCTTCTAGTAGAAGACTTGTAAAGTTTGCTGCAGTGTAGTCTTTTCTTAAAAGAGAAACACCGACAGCTAAAGACTCTAAAACGTGTGATGTAATACCATTTTTGTATAGATCTTTAAAACCTGAGAGTAGCATAGGTGTATTTGCAACTATACTWAGTGGAGCATTTATACTGTTTGGAAGAATAAATCCAGCTCCAGTAACACTCGCCATAGTTATGAGTCCCTGTTTTGAGACATGAACATCACCTCTTTCAAACCTACAATCAGAGTCACAAAGAGTCGTTTTAAATTCAGATATGATTTGTTCTATACTCATCTGTGCTTGAGTAGAGTTTATTTCTACAATTAAGCTTTTTGCATTTATATTTATTCTAGCACT
>NVRL01000012.1 GCA_002732645.1 Sulfurimonas sp.
AATTTATAAATTTAAATCTGAAAAATATCTTATCACAAATAGCTATTGATGAAGCTGTTAAGAAAATTTCTATGGACAAATGTTATAATGTTGGAAACTTAGATATACCTGCACACCCTGAAACTGTTTATCTAACTGTTGTTGATAAAGATTTTAACGCTGTATCAATTATTAATTCAATTTGTTATGCTTTTGGTAGCGGAATTACTACTGACAACACCGGAATATTATTTCAAAACAGAGGTACAAATTTTAGATTAGAAGAAAATCACCCAAATTGTATTGATGGATTAAAAAGGCCTTTGCATACAATTATTCCTGGTATGCAGACTGAAACAAATATATTGGTTGATAGTAAAAGTATTTTTGCTTATATATTAAAACCTATGTTACAATAATATTTAAAAAAGGATAGGACTATGATTAGAATTATATCTGTACTATTTTTAACTACTATGTTATTCATTGGTTGTGCAACAAATAAAGGTCCCSAATATGAYGGWAAAAATTACAATCAGATAAARAGATATGAAATAGGTAGTGTAATTAAMTCTAGACCAGTTGTTATAACAGATGATGGCTCAGGCAAATTTTTTGGTGCATTGATCGGTACAGTTTTGGGTTCATTAGTTGGCAGAGGTAGTGGTAAAACTCTAGCAATGCTTGGCGGTGGTATAGGTGGTTATTATGCAGGAAGTGAAATCGCAAAAGCAAACGGAGAAGAACTTACTGTTAAACTAGATAATGGTGAAGAAATTGTCGTAGTAATTAAAGGCAATCGTTTCAGAGCTGGTGATCGTGTAAAAATTATTAAAGATGGGAATAAAGTTGCTCAAGTTGACAGGGTTGTTGAGTGAGTGTCCAATATGATATTTTAATCGTTGATGATGTTAGTGAGAACATAAAAGTAGCTATTAATATACTTCAAAGAGATGAGTATAACTTTTCATTTGCTTTAAGTGGAGAGCAAGCTCTTGAAGTTCTTAAAACTAAACGATTTGACTTAGTTTTATTAGATATTATGATGCCCGGTATTGATGGCTTTAAAGTGTGCAAAATTATAAAAAAATCTCCGGCTATAAAAGATACACCAGTTATATTTGTAACAGCAAAGGTTGATATTGAGTCTATAGAAGAAGGTTTTAGGCTTGGTGCAGTAGATTATGTTACTAAGCCGTTTCATGCAACTGAGCTAAAAGCAAGAGTTGAAAATCACCTTGAACTTTATAGAGCAAAAAAACAGCTAAAAGCTAATAATATCAGTCTCTTTRATACTATCAAAGATAATAAATATAAACATTTTACAGAGCTTGAGCTTGCACAAAAAGAGATTATATATATACTCTCAGATATTTTGGAATCAGGTAGTGCTGAGACGGCTAGCCATGTGAGTAGGGTAGCCCAGATATCAAAGCTTTTAGCAACTCTTGATGGAACACTTAGTGATGAAGAGATAGACATGATATTTCTAGCTGCACCTCTTCACGATATAGGTAAAATACTCATAGATAATGAGATACTTCATAAACCTGGAAAACTTAGTGATGGTGAGTTTAGAGTAATGCAAAAACATGCTCAATATGCTCATACTATTCTTAGTAAGTCTAATACAGAGCTTATAAAAACTGGTAGTATTATCGCTTATGAGCATCATGAAAATTATGATGGTTCAGGTTATCCAAGGGGATTATATGGAGAAGATATTCATATATATGGACGAATCGTTGCTATCGCTGATGTACTAGATGCATTAACACATAAAAGGGTGTATAAAGAAGCTTGGAGTTTTGATGAAGCTGCTAAACATATTATTAACTTAAGTGGCATAAAGTTCGATCCGACTYTGATTTCAATTTTTAAAGAAAACTTAGAAAGTTTTAGAGAAATAATAGAGAGTGATTAAATGAGTTTGGATTCTAATATATTGATATATATACTCGAGGCTTTTGWACTTGTAGGTGTTTTATATATGTATTTTAGAAAAAAACGAACTCTTCTCCTTTCAAATATCAAAGAACTAAAATCCGAAATAAAATTATTAAAAAAAGAACTCTCAAGCAGAGAAGCTATACCCTCTAATGAAGAATCAAGCTCTAAGACTACAAGCTTCATCACAGCAGAGATTAAAAAAAGAGAAAAGCTCGAAGAAGAGAAAAAAAGACTTCACAAGGTTATAGAAGATACTAAAAATATAGCTCAAGATGCCAGTATGATAAAGTCTGACTTTTTAGCAAATATAAGACATGAGATACGTACTCCAATGAACTCTATTTTAGTTTTTGCTGAACTTCTCTCAAAATCCATAACGGACAAAAAACTAAATACTTTCGCGCATAACATCCTTAACTCAGGAAATAAACTACTTGTTTTACTAGATAATATAATAGAGCTTTCAAAGATAGAGTCTGGTACATTTGAGATGCAAGAGAGTGCAGTAGACATAAAAAACTTCTTTGATACAAGTATAAATAGTTTTAAAAGCGATGCAAATAAAAAGGGTTTAGAGCTAAGTGTCTATATAGATAAGAAAGTACCTAATTCTCTAATGATAGACCCTGTTAGAGTAAATGATATCTTGGACAATCTACTTGAAAATGCTATAAAGTTTACAGAGCGTGGATTTGTTAAAATAGAAGTAGTTGTTGATAGCATAGATGAAGCAAATAATGAAGTTGATATTTCAATTTCTGTTAAAGACAGTGGAATAGGAATAGCTGAAGAAAATAGAAGTAAGATTTTTGAAATATTTGAGACTAAAGAAAACTGTAATTTGATAGAGTATCAAGGAACAGGCTTAGGTCTTTCTATAAACAGAAAACTCTCACAACTTATGAATGGTAACCTTGATGTAGATAGCAAACTAACAAAAGGTTCTACATTTAGGCTCACTTTAAAGGGTGTAGAAGTAGTACTATCTAGTGAATCTGAAAATATAGATGAGTCTAAAATAAATTTTAGTCTAATCAGACCGAGTGGAGCAAAAGTTTTGGTTATTGATACTTTAGAAGAAAGTAGAGAACTTATTAAAGATTGTTTTTTATGGACAAAGATAGATATCCTTGACTTTGATAATGCCAGAGAAGCTATCGAGTTGCTTAAAAAGAAAAAAGTAGACCTTATCCTTATAGATGTGGATATGCTTAGTATTGATGATGGTGCAGTCTCTAAGGTTTTAAAAACGGTATCTGATGCATTAGTAGTTACGTTAACCAATACAAGGCTAAAAGATATAGTCTTTCAAGATGCTGGAGTAAAACCAGTAGGTCATCTTAAAAAGCCGATAACTAAAGTAGAACTATTTAAAATGCTCTTAAAGGTACTAAACTCTCAAGAAGTGATTTTCCAAAAGAGCGGAAATATAGTTCTCAATCAAAAAGATGCTGATATTAGCTTAGATGATATAAACCTTTTACAGCTAAAGATGTTTTTACATATTCAAAAAGGTACTTTATCAGATTTGTATAAAGAGGCTGGGAGTACAAATGACTTAAAAGCGATAGAAAATTTTGTAAGGTCTCTTTTAGAACTTGCAACAAAGCATAAATTAAAAGAGATGATTAGATACAGTAGTCTGCTTCTTAAAAAGATAGAGCTATTTGAAATAGATACAATAAACGTAATGCTAAAAGATTATAAAAATAAAATAGAACAATATGAGTCTATATTAATATGAAAGATTTAAAATATAAATTATTGTTTTGAAAAGTACAGTATAATAAGAAAAAATTTACAAAGGTCAATAAAATGTCAACATATGTTTTTGGACATACAAATCCTGATTCTGATTCTATCGTTGGAGCTATATCTCTTTCATATYTGAAAAATCAACTTGGTGAAGATTGTGTACCGACACGTCAAGGTGAAATAGCTCCTGAGACTGAGTTTATTCTAAACAAGTTTGGTGCCCAAGTACCTGAACTTAAGACTTCTTATGCCGGTGAGAATGTTTATATCGTTGATTTTTCTGACTTAGGTCAGGCTCCTGCTGATATTATGGAAGCTACTATTTTAGGCATCTATGATCATCATAAACTTGGTGATTTGACTACTTCTACTCCGTTAGAGTGTTGGATAAGACCTATTGGCTGCTCAAACACAGTAATAAAAGAAGCCTATGATTACTATGGTGTAGAGATTCCTAAAAATATAGCAGGCATGATGCTGTGTGCAATACTTAGTGATACTGTAATCTTTAAATCTCCTACATGTACTAAAGTAGATACTAAGGCAGTTAAAGAACTAGCGGCGATAGCTGGTATTTCTGATTATAAAGCTCTTGGTATGGAGATGTTTATCGTTAAGTCTGCTGTTGAGGATGCAACTGCTCGTGAGTTAACTACTCGTGATTACAAAGAGTTTGCAATGGGTAATAAAAAGCTAGGTGTTGGACAACTTGAAGTAGTAGATTTAAGCGTATTTGATAATATGAAAGATGATCTTTTTGCAGATATGAAAAAGTTAAAAGAAGAGGGTGGACTTCACAGTGTAATTCTCCTTTTAACAGACATCATGAAAGAGGGATCACAGCTTCTTGTTGTAAGTGATGATGAAAGTAAAATAGAGAGTGCATTTAAGTGTAAGCTTGAAAATTCTCAAATATGGCTAGATGGTGTTCTTAGTCGTAAAAAACAAGTTATCCCTTTCTTACAGCCTCAGTTTTAAACGACTGAGATATTATGAGTTTAGAGAAAGTATATTTAGCAAAGCAAAAAATTTTTAATAGACATAATAAAAAGTTTGCATATGAGTTGTTATTTAGAGACCATGAGCATGGAATAAAAAACTTTCCAAGCAATATTAAAGCAACATCTCATGTTCTTATAAATGTACTTACAAATATTAACCATGTTCTTAATGAGCAAGGTGTTATGCTAGTTAATGTCGAWKAWKWWWKWWTWMTMWMWRRWWTGKWMRATATTTTAGATAARGACAAGTTTATGTTAGAGGTATTGGAAACAACAGATTTAACAGATAAGGTTATCTCTAGAATTAAAACGTATCATAAAAGAGGTTATAAGATAGCAATTGATGATTTTGATTGTAGTCTTGAGATGATAAAAAAATTCACACCTCTATTTAAATATATCAATCTCATAAAAATAGATATTCAAGCATCCGAGCCAGAAAACCTTAAAAATGTTGTAATAAAGCTTAAAAAAAAGGGCTTAAAACTWCTTGCTGAGAAGATAGAGACTAAAGAAGAATATAAGCACTGCATGGACTTAGGCTTTGATCTATTTCAGGGATATTATCTTGATAAACCTCAGACAGTAGAAATAGATAGAAGTAAAGATATAACACAGTATATTATTTTAAATCTAATACAGATGATTAAAGATGATGCCTCTACGAAAGTAATAGAGTCATATATTAAACAAAGACCAGATCTCTCTCTTAAGTTAGTTAAGTTTTTGAATTCTCAAGACAAAATTGGTACACAAGTAGAATCGATAGTACAAGTAATAACTCTCATAGGAAGAGATAGCTTGTTACGATGGTTATTACTATACTTATATTCTGAAATGTCGAACAATCCAGTCTCTGAAATTATCCTTGCAATTGCTACTAAAAGAGCTGAAAATATGGAAAATAGTGCAGTCAGAGATGAAAAAGATAAAGCCTATATAGCTGGGATGTTTTCTATGATAGGTGCACTTTTTGATAGTACTAATAGAGAGATAATAGGCGATATTAAACTTGATAAAGATATAACAGATTTAGTAATAAATAAAAAAGGTAGGTTCTTATCAAGTCTGCTAAAGTCTGAAGAGTCAGAGAGAGTATACTTAAAGAGGCTTTTTATAGAGAACTTTGATAAGATAGATTTAGTGGATATTATCTACACCTTAGGTCTGAATGGTATAGGCATAGATAAAAATAGACTATAGTTTTTACTGAACGATGAATCTGTTAAAGTAGNCWYMTTCRRNTKSKMSWTCTGYAARKTWTKKSWNNTWAKRYTRTTWASNCAACTCTTTTTTCATAAGACTATTAGATACACTTGCATTTTTACTTCCGGAGATAGTGTTGATTACTGCACTTCTTAAGACATCACCTTTAGCAACTATTTCATCTTCGACGCTGTTACCACTCAACCAACTATTACCTTTTTTTTCTTTAAATTTTAGAGATATATTTGTAGTAAGTCTTCTATTTCCTGATATATTTACAGTGAAGTCACCTAGGTTAGCCATGCCACCTTCTTTGATTCTAACTTTTGTAGTGTAATATTTTTCTTCAGCTATCTTTACTTTTAACTTTGATGGAGCTTTCATTCTACTTCTAATATCACTTATACTATTGTCTTTTTCATCATATTTTTTTATATTGCTAAAGTCTGATTTTGAGACCCCATAAGCAAGTAACATGATAACAATAAGTGTGACGATTATTCCAATAAGAATCCTAATAGCTTTTTGAAACATTACTATCTCCTACTCAACATAAAGGTATCGTTTTATTTTTTTAGTTGGTGTTTTTACAAAAGGTTCTATTTGCTCTACAAATTTAAGCATTTTAGAAGAAGTAGCTACTTGTTCATTTACTTCAATGCGCATCTCTTCTAAGAACTTTATAATATCTTCGCTAACTTTAGAGTCTGTATTCTTATTTGCATGAAACTTCTCATCCATTAGTTCATAATCTAAGTGAATCCTAGCTATAAGTTTACCGTTTTGTTCCATCACAAGGGAGTCTAACACAGCTTCATTTTGATTTATAACTGATTCTAGTTGTTCTGGATAGATATTTTTCCCATCTGAGCTTATGATTACGTTTTTACTTCTACCTTTAATAAATAAAAAACCTTCATCATCTATGTATCCTAAATCTCCAGTTAAGAACCAACCATCTTCCATAACTTCCGCAGTTTTTTCTTTATCTTTATAATAACCAAGCATTACACTAGGAGACTTTGCAATAATTTCACCTTCTCCATTTATAGGATTTGGATCTTTGATTTTAAGTTCTACTCCATAAAAAGCTGGACCTGTTGATTTAAACTTAGGACTTAAGTTTATGTTTGTTCCGGCCAAAAGAGGTGCAGTCTCAGTTAGACCATAACCAATAGTATACGGGAACTCTGCCTCTATGAGGAACTTCTCTACAAAAGGAGAGAGTGGAGCACCGCCAATACCGAAAAATTTCAATCTCCCACCAAAGGTTTCTATTAGTTTTTTACCGGCTATTTTATTTAATTTTCTTCTTACAAATGGAATCTTATATAGAATCCTCATTAGGAGTGAGCCATTGAATTTCGGTAAGACTTTATTTTTGTAAATCTTCTCAATAATCAGTGGTACACTTAACATCATAGTTGGTCTTACAATTCCAAATGCTTTTAAAAGTACACTAGGAGTTGGTGTTTTATCTATATATACAACACTTGCCCCGTGAAGAATAGGAACTAAAAGACCGACGGTACACTCATAAGTATGTGCAAGTGGCAAGATTGATAAAAATATATCTTCATTATGAATTTCTAAGATGCAGTGAGTAGAGAGTGCATTTGTCACAAGATTTTTATGAGAGAGCATCACACCTTTTGAGTGACCTGTTGTACCAGATGTATAGATAAGAGCGGCCAGATCATCTTCTTTTACAGCTTTTGAACCTGAGTTGGAAATCTTTTGTGCCATCTCTTTTGTTTTTTTAGCCAAATCAGCAAAGTGACTTTTGTTTCTTGTTTCATCAATAATCTCTAAATTATCCAAGTTAACAACAAAACGTATATTTGATCCGTTACTTTCTTCTATGGTTGCTAGGTGTTTTTCCGATACAAAAACAGCCTTAGCCTCTGAGTGTCTAAGTATGTGGTGAACATCCGATGGATGAAAATCTGGAAGAACAGGTACAATAACGGCACCAATATAAGTAACACTAAAATATACCACTCCCCAGTTAGGCATATTTTCACTAAGTAAAACAACCTTGTCCCCTTGCGAGATTCCATTCTCTTGCAGTAATTTAACCATCTGTTGAACTTTTTCACCAAGTTCGGAGTATAGCATAGGAGATTCTCCAACCTTGCTAAGTACACTCTTGTTTCCATACATTGAAACAGAACGGTTTAATAAGCTTGGAAGTGTAAAGTTTTCTAAATTTTTATATGGGTAGTTCATATATAATCTCTTATTTTAAATTGATTTAGTATTATTATACATAAATATTACAAAAATTGGATTAGCTTGAGCAGAAGAAGWAAAATAAAACAACCAGCACGAAACACTATTACATTTAGTGAAAAAGATTTTCTGCCAACTACTAGAGCAGAGATGGATTCATTAGGATGGGATCAGTGTGATATTATCTTAGTGAGTGGAGATGCGTATATAGACTCTCCGTTTATCGGGGTAGCTATGGTTGGTCGGATGCTTGAACGTTTAGGTTATAGAGTAGGTATGATAGGTCAGCCTGATGTCAAGAGCGATGTAGATATTAAAAGACTCGGTGAACCTAGACTTTACTGGGGAGTAAGTGGTGGTAGTGTTGACTCTATGGTTTCAAACTACACAGCTACAAAGAAGTTTAGAAACTCTGATGACTACACTCCCGGTGGAAAGAATGACAAAAGACCAGATCGTGCTTTAAGTGCCTACTGTAATCTTATACGTCAACACTTTAAAGGAACTGTTCCTTTAGTCCTTGGCGGTATTGAAGCTTCTTTAAGACGAGTTACTCATTATGATTACTGGGTTAACAAACTAAAAAAGCCGGTTATTTTTGATGCAAAAGGTGACATACTTATCTACGGTATGGGTGAAATAGCACTAGAACAGCTGACTAATGCTATAGCTCTTGGTGAAGACTATAAAGATATTCGTGGAATTTGCTATATCTCAAAAGAGCCTGTCTATGAATACATACAACTTCCATCTCATCAAGAGTGTTTAGATGACAAAGAGAAGTATATGGATCTCTTTGATAATTTTTATGACAATAATGACCCAATCTCAGCAAAAGGACTTTGTCAGCCTGTAGATACAAGGTTTCTTATTCAAAATCCTCCTTGTGATTACTTAGATGAAAAAGAGATGGATGCGAACTCAAACCTTCCATTTACAAGAGAGTTGCATCCTTACTATGCAAAAGATGGAAAAGTAAAGTGTCTTGAGACTATTAAGTTCTCTATTATGACTCACCATGGATGCTGGGGAGAGTGTAATTTCTGTGCTATAGGTGTTCACCAAGGTAGAACTATCCGTACTCGTACAGAGGGAAATATACTAGAAGAGGCAAAAGAGTTTAACAAGTATAAGGACTATAAAGGCATTATAAGTGATGTTGGAGGTCCAACTGCTAATATGTATGGCTATGAGTGTGGTAAGAAGCTTAAGAAGGGTACATGTGATGATATACGTTGTGTAGATGCTGATCGTTTATGTAAGGTTATGCATGTAGACCATGGAAGAAACATAAACCTTCTTAGAAAAGTAAGAGAAGTAGAGGGTGTTAGAAAAGCTTTTGTTGCATCTGGTGTTAGATATGATCTAATTACTGCAGATAAAAAGAATGGCTATTCGTATCTAAAAGAGATGGTAAATCATCACATATCAGGACAGATGAAAGTTGCACCTGAGCATACACAACAACATGTACTTGAACTTATGGGTAAACCCGGAAAAGAAACACTTGTTGACTTTAAAAAAATGTATGACAAGTTAAATAAAGAAGCAGGGAAACCGCAGTTTTTAACTTACTATCTTATCGCAGCGCATCCGGGCTGTGAAGAGAAAGATATGCATGAGTTAAAGAGGTTTACTACAGATGAACTTAAAATGAATCCTGAACAAGCTCAGGTATTTACACCAACACCTGGAACATACTCAGCTGTTATGTACTATACAGAGTTAGATCCAAAGACTCGTAAAAAGATATTTGTTGAAAAAGATACAAAAAGAAAAGAGAAGCAGAAGCAGATAGTAGTAAAAAAAGATTCTTTCTCTAGTGGCTTTGCTTCTTAGATATAACTAAGAAGTAAGTTCTTTCATTGTTTTAAAAAAGTCAATAACTACGTTTTTTTCTTTAGTGATCTCATGAACATATTCATCATATGTCTTTCCTTCTTTCATAAGGTACTTGATTAGATAGTCTTGTGAAGCGTGTACGCCATATCTTGACTCTATATTTCGTAGTCTCTTATAAAGAGGTTCTATTTCTCTTATGGCATTCCTTGGAGCAGCATGAAGGATTGCTAAATACCCACTTGATTCTTTAGTTACAGCATGATGTTTTATCTCAAAAAATGTTGTGACCCAGTAATGACTTCCATTTTTAGCTCTATTTTTTACAAGCATTAAGACGTTTTCATTATTTTTAAGTCGATCCCACATTAGCTTAAATATTACTTTTGGCATATCTGGATGGCGGATGATATTGTGTGGTGATCCTAGAAGTTCATTTTGTGAATATCCACTGACTTCACTAAAGTAGCGATTAGTATATTTTATCTTTCCATTGAGGTCTGTTGAGCTTAGTATACATCTTACACTGTCAAGTCCAATCTCATTTGAACTATTATTATCTCTCTTTAACGCCATAATAACTCCTGTTATACGAGTGTAAAACAATTAATATAGTAAATTTTAATATAAGTTATCTTAATAAAACTGCATAATCTAAATTAACAGAAAAAGTTAAAGAACAAATAATAATAAGTTTATTTTTATGATGACGGAGTAAATATGCAAAAATTGTTCCAACTCTTACATTACTCTCAGTTTTAATATTCTACAATACAGCCATAAATAACTATAAAGTATAAAAAATGAGAATAGATAAATTTTTAAATTCAGTAAATATAACTAAGAGACGTTCTGTTGCACAGGATATGATAAGTAACAAGGTTGTTTGTATAAATGACGTTGTAGCTAAGGCTAGTAAAAATGTTGAGGTTGGTAGTGTAATAAGTATTAATTATCTTAATGAGACTAAAAAATACCAAGTACTACAGATACCTACAACTAAGTCGACACCAAAATCATTGCAAGATCAGTACATAAAGGAAGTTCAATGACTTATAAAGAAGCAAAAGAGCACTTTACATCACTTTTCAAGCATGAAATGAGTGATTCTGAGATGCGAGACTTCCTGATAAGTATGAAGCTTGATGAACAAACTTCTGTTGAAGCTATAGCTGCCGCTGCTGAAGTTATGAGAAGTAATGCTATTGCTTTACCTATTTCTGAAGAAATTCGCCATAAAGCTATAGATATAGTCGGAACTGGTGGAGATAAGATTGGAAGCTTTAATATTTCTTCAACTGTAGCACTTTTAGTTGCTGCATCTGGAAGTTATGTAGCAAAGCATGGTAGCCGTTCCGTCACTTCAAAATCTGGTAGTGCAGATATGTTTGAAAAGCTTGGAGTTAGACTTGATTTGAGCATTGAAAATAGTGGAAGGCTTTTAGAAGAGTCCGGTTTTACATTTATGTTCGCACAAAATCATCATCCTGCAATGAAATTTATTATGCCAGTTAGAAAAACTATAGTTGATAAGACTATATTTAACATACTTGGACCATTAACGAATCCTGCAGGAGTTGAAAAGTCTTTGCTTGGTGTTTTTGATAAAACCTTTGTTCCAAAAATGGCAGAAGCTCTAAAGATAAACGGTGCAAAATCAACAATGGTTGTAAGCTCAAAAGAGGGTATGGATGAAATCAGTATATCTGATATTAGTTACGTCTCAAGACTTCATAACGATCAAGTTCATGAGTTTGAAATTGATCCGCAAGAGTATGGTATAAAAAGAGTTCCACTCAAAGCTATAGTTGGTGGAGATGCATCTTTTAATGCTGGCATCTTACACAAAATTTTTAACTCGACTGCTACAGATGCACAGAGAGATATTGTACTTATAAATGCTGCATCTGCTCTAATGGTTGATGGAGTGGCTCGTGATATTCAAGATGGGCTTGAAATTGCACGTGAAGTGATAAAAAAAGGAAAAGCCAAAGAGAAACTAAGACAAATCATAGAGATATCAAATAAATTATGATAAATTATCAATTAAGTTTAGATGAACTTCATACTTTAGTGGAGGAAATCAGTGATAGATTTCAAAATGGAGTCATAATTTTAAGAGGTGACTTGGCAGCAGGCAAAACAACTTTTGTTAAAGCTTTAGTAAAGCATCTTGGAGTAAAAGATGATGTTACTTCACCTACCTTTTCTCTTCAGCAATGTTATGGAGATAGAATATTTCACTATGATATTTACAATCATGGCATAGAGCATTTTATATCTTTAGGGATGCTAGAAGAGTTAGATAGAGATGGACTTCATTTTGTAGAGTGGGGTGATGATAAGTTGGTTGAGATTTTAGATTCTGCCGGTATGAAAACATTAACGATTACAATTGAAAAACTAGATGATAATAGTAGAAATTATGAGGTAGATTATGCACACGCTTAAAGCAGTTAATTTAGTTAAAAAAATAAAAGATTTAGAGATAGTAAAAGGTATGAGTTTAGAAGTAAGCAGTGGCGAAGTTGTTGGTCTTCTTGGACCAAACGGTGCTGGAAAAACTACTACCTTTTATATGATTTGCGGACTTGTTGAAGCTACTAGTGGTGAAGTGTTCTTTGACGGTGAAAACCTCTCAGATATGCCGTTGCACCAAAGAGCTAATAAGGGAATAGGTTATCTTCCTCAAGAAGCTTCTATATTTAAAGACCTTACGGTAGAAGACAATCTTATGGTAGCCGCACAAGTTGGAATTAAAAATAAGGCTGAGCAAGAGGCAAGAATATTAGAACTTCTTGATATGTTTAATATTGAACCAATTCGTTACCGCAAGGGTATTAGCCTTAGTGGTGGAGAGAGACGTCGTGTTGAGATTGCTAGAGCTCTGGTTAATAAACCAAAATTTTTACTTTTGGATGAACCTTTTGCAGGAGTTGACCCTATCGCTGTTATGGATATTCAAAAAGTTATTCATCAGCTTGTATCTTACGATATTGGTGTACTTATAACTGACCATAATGTTCGTGAAACTTTGGCTGTATGTGACAGAGCTTATGTTATTAAGGCAGGTGAACTTTTGGCATCCGGAACAAGTGATGAAATAGGYCAAAACGCAGATGTACGTACGCACTACTTAGGTGAGGCGTTTAAGCTTTAAAAAGCTTAAAGTATTATGGCAGCATTAAGGCAAACCCAAAGCGTAGAAACAAAGCACAAGCTATCTAATACTCTACGTAACTGGCTGCCGATTTTACACTCAAGTCTTGGCGATTTGGGTGAGGCTATGGCTCCCTTTGTTGAGTCTAACCCTGTGGTAGAAGTAGAGTCCGGTTATGAAGAGGAATTTGAGAAAAAAATTCCTAAAAAGATAATCAACGGTCAAGTTAGTAACTCTCGTACCGAGCAGATAGAAGCACTTACAATYCAGAAAAAATCTCTTTATGAAGTTTTAGATGAGCAGATAGGAAAGCCACTTTTTCCGACACCAATTTCTGAGGCAGTAGCATTTTTTGTTGTTGAAAACTTAGATGAAAATGGTTACTATGAAGGTGATAGTGAAGTGTTTTGTAGTCAAAATAGCATCTCTATAGATGAATTTGAGAAAATTCGTCTTCGCTTTGCTCATATAGAACCTGTTGGAATAGCCGCAAAAGATTTGGCAGAGTCATTTCTTTTTCAACTAGACTCTTCAGATATAAGTGATGAAGCTTATCCTCTTTGTGCRGAGATCATTAAAGATATACAAGCTATACATGCTTTTTCTTCAAAAGAGCATTTTAGTGAAGTGATGCGAGTCCTTGGAACATTTAAAAATCCTCCAGCAATTGAGTATCAAGAAGAGTCAGCTCAGGTAGTACCTGACCTTATGATATTTTTTAATGATGAAGACTCTATTGAGATAAAGCTAAACGATGCATATTATCCGACTATAAAAATAGATACTAATTATGCTGTAAAACATGAGTTTATTACTCAAAAGATAAAAGAGGCTAAGAGTTTGGTAGATGCACTTGATATGCGACGTGCAACCTTATATAAAGTCGGTCTTATGATAGTTGAATATCAATATGAATTTTTCACAGGTGGACAGATTATGCCCTTGACTCTAAAGACTTTAGCTGATGAGTTTGGACACAATCCATCAACTATCTCACGAGCAATCGCTAACAAGTATATAGCATGTGATAGAGGTGTATTTGCTATGAAAGAGTTCTTTACTACTGCTATAGACGATGATGTCTCAAACGCAGCTATTAAAGAATTTCTTGTTGGTTTAGTAAAACAAGAAAATCGTGAAAAACCTCTTAGTGATATGAAACTGCTTGACTTAATCCAAGAGAAATTCAAAGTAAAAATGGTAAGACGTACTATTGCGAAATACAGAAAACAGCTAAATATAGCCGGTTCTAGTGAAAGGAAAAAACTCTATCATTTACATTAAACAAAGATTAGACGAAGAAGCAAAAAAGCGTAATAACGCAGATGAAGTTTCCGTCGATAAATTAGACCCTATTTTAGTTGCTCATCGTTATAAAGATCCTACTATTTCACTTATCTGTGCACTCTTTGCGTATGGAAATGTTAAGCAAATAGTTAAGTTTTTAGACTCTTTAGATTTTTCGCTATTAACTAAAAGTGATGATGAAATAAAAGAGGCTCTAAAAAACCACTACTACAGGTTCCAAAAGAGTGAAGATATTGTAGCTCTCTTCATCGCCTTAAAACGCCTAAATGAGACTACAAGTCTCGAAAAAATCTTCGTAGATGCATATAACACAAACTCTAACGTTATAGATGGAATAAATGCTCTTATAGAGATGCTCACATCTCTCTATCCTCACTCTACTCAAGGGTATAACTTTTTAACTTCYAAGGTCACTAAAAAGACAAAAGGTGCCGGGGCTTTAAAGAGATGGATGATGTATCTTAGATGGATGGTTAGAGAAGATAATATTGACATGGGGTTATGGAGTGGTGTTAGTAAAAAAGATTTGATTATGCCTCTTGATACTCATACTTTTAATGTCTCTAAAAAACTTGGACTACTAAAAAGAAAAACATATGATCTTCAAGCCGCTATAGAACTTACAGAGACTCTGCGAAGTTTCGATAAAAATGATCCTCTAAAGTATGACTTTGCACTCTACCGTATAGGACAAGAGAAGATTTTATAAAATAAATGACTCTTTTTGACTACTTTTATTAATTGTTAATTCATATAGGTGTATTATTAAGTAAAAGGACATTTATGAGACAGATTATTTTAATCTTTTTACTTACTCTTAGCCTCTCGGCCAAAWYWATAACCCCAAACGAAGTTTATGCTCAAGTAATGCTTATTTCAGATGAAACACATTACCTACTTAAACATTATGGTATTAAGCATGATCATGATGGTATTATAAGCCGTACTGCCATAAAAACACAACTAAAACCACGTAATGTATGGCAGATGACTTATGAAATAGCTATAAAGATGAATATTCTTAGAACTGCTCACAATTTACCTATTATAAAACCTGTTAACATGGCTCCTGTACTTAATCTTAACCCTGACTTAGTATATGAGCAAACACAAAGGATACTGACTGAGATAAAGATATTTAAATATAGAATGGGTATAAAAAATATAGAATTTAAAGCAAAAAAATATATCAAAAARACTTCTGTAGATGTTTTTAATCTTCTTCRACAAATCAGTGCATCTTTTGATGAATTAAATAAAGCAGAGTTTACACCATCTTATGTGTTTGGTGAGACAATACGTGTATATGATGATCTTACTACAATATTAGCGCATTTAAAAATTAAAGATGATACTATACCTACAACCAGAAACTATAACGCTACACCGACAGATACGTTTAAGGTAGCTATGAGTATTTTAGCAAAGATAAAACAGATTCAGTTTTCTATGGGGATACAGAGAGTTGATTTTTCAGYKYTKWWWMAWGRYNAAGCTMAMYSCRRRKKWYGWRKWWRSKMKGAAKMARRWRRYKAYKGCYRARSYKCRMRMYMTKRAGSMAYASRTMGRKKYRGMAWACYRTMWRWCSSMKRSSRMTNCAACWYMCRCARSWMAAACACCTATTGATGTTGAGCAATTGATGAATTGGAATCTTAGAAAAGTATCGCTTATCGATAAGAAAGTAGGAAAATAATATGAATTCAAATATGTCTCTACAAAATAAGATATTTTCTATTTTTATCGTTGTATTAACTCTTGGTATTAGTGTTGTTGGATGGTATGGTTATAAAACAGCCTCCAATGGTTATATAGATAGTGCATATGAGCTTAGTGAACATGCAACAGGTACATTAAGCCTCTCTATAGAGGGTAATCTTGGACATGTTACAAAAGATGCTCTTTATATAAAAGAGTTTTATGCTCTTAAAAGATATATGATCTGGAGCTCAATGTCTGTTGATACAAAAGCACAAAGGTGGAAAGATGTATTCTCAGATGCTCTACTAGATTTTTTAAAGTCTCAAAAAGATTATTATAAAATTAGAGTACTTGATTTAGAAGGAAATGAACTTATTGTAGTTAACTATGATAAGAAAGTAGATGAAGCTTATTTGGTATCTGACTCAAAACTAGAAAACAAGAGTGGAAGAGACTATGTTGAAGTCCCTAAAACACTAAAAAAAGACGAGTTTTTTATATCAGATATGAATTTAAATATAGAAGATGGAAAGATTGTTAAGCCTTTTGTCCCTGTTGTTAGATACTCAACCCCWATGATCAGTGATGATGGAGATATGATAGGAGTGTTTGTAGTAAATATCTACGCAAACAATGTACTCAATATTGTAAAACAGGCTACTATTGATGGTGCAAAAAAAGGTTTTTCTTACTTTTTAGTAGATAAAAATGGAAACTATCTCTYTAATGAAGATAAGAATAAGATGTGGGGTTCTCAGTTAAAGGGAAAATCAAATTTTAATGATGAGCATTTTAATCTTAAAAAGTTTATGAAAGATAAGTCAAAAGGTACTTTTATTCGCAACAACAAGATTTACTCTTATCATGTGGTTCATCCACTGAAGCAAAATAGTGAAAATTATTGGTATGCAATATCTAGTGTAGATACAGATGTTGCACTTGAAAAATTAGATGACTTTAAAAAGTTATTTATCTTAATTTTACTTTTTGTTATTTTCATAAGTTTTTTTATTATAAAATTTTATTTATTAAAAATCACAAGACCACTAGGGCAGGTTACTTCACAGTTAAAAGCACTTTCAAGAGGCGAAATTAAAAAAGAAGATATCAAATATAATGGTAACGATGAAGTAAGTGAAATAGTTAACTCGACTCAAAAAGTGATAGATGCTATAGAGACCACAATATCTCAAGCAAATGCAGTCGCACATGGTGATTTCTCAAAAGAGATAGAACTGCTTAGTAAAAATGATCAACTTGGTCTGGCTATTACAGATATGACTAAAAGGCTAAAAGAGATAACTTCTTTAGCAGAAAAACTATCTACTGGTAACTATGATACAAATATCATTGCAAAAAGTAGTGAGGACAGGCTTGGTATGGCTCTAATCGATATGATTAAATATCTTGAAGCAGTAGCTAGTGTTTCTGAGTCCATTGCTGAGGGTAAGATAGATGTAGATTATAAGATTGTTGGAAAAGAGGACAGGTTAGGTATAGCAATGCTTAAAATGATTGATTATCTTAGAGGAATAGTCTCTCAAGCAGATGCCATAACTAAAAATGATTTTTCTCATACTGTTGAAGTGAAATCAAAAAATGATGAACTTGGAATTGCTCTAGGTATCATGACTAATATGTTAAAAGAAAATGATACAAAAAATAAAAATGAGATATATTTTAGTGATGGTATTAGTGAGTTTAGTGATAAACTTACAGGGATAACTGACACGATGGAACTCTCCAAAAAAGCTATAACTATGGTAAGCAGATATGTAGAAGCATGTAGCGGTGTTGCATATATCTACGACAAAGAAAAAGGTGAACTTGTACTTATCGCATCTTACTCATTTAATCCAAAAGACAGTTCTTCAAATATATTTAAGTTAGGAAATGGGGTAGTTGGGCAGGTTGGATTAGAGAAGAAATCTATCTTACTCAAAAATGTAGAGAATGAGTACTATGATATAAAAAGTGCTACTACAATATCTAAACCTAAAGAGGTGTTTATTTTTCCTCTTATTCATGAAGGTGAACTCTTTGGTGTTGCTGAACTTATGACTTTTGATAGCTTTAGCGCAGTTCAAAAAGAGTATTTAACAAAGGCTGCAAGTATATTTACGACATCACTTTATGCTGCTACACAAAATATGCAGATTAAAGACTTACTAGAGGATTCTAAGCGTGCTTATGAAGAGTTGCAGGTACAGAGTGAAGAACTGCAAGAGTCAAATGTTCAGATGGAAGAACAGCAGCAACAGCTTACTCTTCAAGCTAAAGATATGAAGATTAAAAACAATGAATTAATTCAAGCAAAARATGACCTTGATAAGAGAGCAGACGATTTAGAAAGAGCTAGTAAATATAAGAGTGAGTTCTTGGCAAATATGTCTCATGAACTTCGCACTCCACTAAATTCTATCATACTACTTTCAAAACTGCTTACTCACAACAAGAGTGAGACATTGAGTGAAAGTGACATATCAAAAACTTCTGTTATCTACAAGGCAGGTAATGATTTATTGCTTCTTATTAATGATATTTTAGATTTAAGCAAGATAGAGTCCGGAAATATGGAACTTATTGAAAATGAAGTTAAAAGTAGTGAAATAAGTGAAGAGCTAGAAGGTCTTTTTACAGAAGTAGCAAAAGATAAAAATCTTAACTTTGAAGTAAGAGACAGTTTTAATAGTAGCTTTCTAGTAGATAAAATAAAATTGCTACAGATTATTAAAAACCTTCTCTCTAATGCATTTAAATTTACAAAATCAGGTGAGGTCTCTCTTTTCATGTTTAAGAAAAATAGAGATATTGTATTTGAAGTAACAGATACAGGAATAGGCATACCTGAAGCTAAATTAGCCCTTATATTTGAAGCATTTAAGCAAGTTGATGGAAGTATAAGTAGAGAGTATGGTGGAACTGGATTAGGTCTTTCTATCAGTAAGACTTTTATAGATTTAATGGGTGGTCGTATTGAAGTAGWGTCAAAAGAGGGTAGAGGATCTAGTTTCTTTGTAATATTTCCTCTTCAAAAAGAGAAGTTAGAGCCAGAAATATTGACAGCAAATGAAATAGAGGAAACATCGGAGTTTTTAGTCGTAGATAATGATGTAGAACTCTTTGATAAAGAAYTGTTAAAGGGTAAAAATATTCTCATTGTTGATGATGATAGTAGAAATATTTTTACACTCTCATCTGTTGTTCAAGAGCTTGGAGCTGATACGTATAGTGCTTTAAATGGTAAAGATGCTTTTAAACTTCTAGAAGATGAAGAAGAGAGTATGGATGTTATTCTTATGGATATTATGATGCCTGTAATGGATGGATTAAAAGCTATTGAGAAGATAAAAGAAGATGAGAGGTTTAAACATATTCCAATTATTGCAGTAACAGCAAAAACAATGAAAGAAGATAAGAGAATGTGCTACGAAGCGGGTGCAAATGACTACCTTGCTAAACCAATAGACCAAAATGCTCTTATCTCTATGCTAAAAGCTTGGAGTAAATAGTTGTTAAAGTTTGTAAGACTTGAAAGAGAGTGTAAAATAGAAATATATGACTCAGTAAGTAGTGAAGAGATTCTTCAACTAGAAGAGCTTTTAGGTGAAGATTTCTACCTTTTTAGCATAAACTTTACACGCATATATAATATTCCTGCCTCTCTTGCTGAATTATTATACGAACATACAGAAGTTTTGCAAAAAAATATAAAGATAGTTGTAAATAAAAGTAGACTCTCTAAATATTTAAATTATATTGGTTTAAAAGGTATGTTTGTCTCAAAGCTAAAAGATAGACAGAGTACAAATCCAAATATAAATGTAATAGCTATTGGCGGAAGTGCAAATAGTAGTGCAAAAATTATAGAGATATTATCAAATATAGACACAACAAAGTTTGCAATATTTTTAATTCAGCATATAGACCCAATAAAAGATGGGATATTTGATGAGATATTAGAAAACTATGTAGAGAATGATATCCTTTATGCATCTGAGGGTATGGACGTGAAAGTAGGAGAGATATATTTAGCTTCAAAAGATAGACATATGACAGTTAATGGGTCTAAAATACATTTAGAAAACTCTGCACTTAAAAATGGAGCAAGACCATCTATATCCGTTAGTTTTGAGTCTTTGAGCAATGAGTATAAAGATAATTTTTGTGGAATCCTTACTTGTGGATATGCAACAGACGGAGTTGACTCACTTGCTACCCTTAAAAGAAACAACTCAGTTGTTTTAGTTCAAAATCCTGATGATTGTGAAGCCAACTCAATTCCAAAGCAGGCAAAAAATCAAAAGATATATGACTACATATTTAACACAAGAGATATAGCTTTTTATCTAAGATGCATGAGTTTGCAATATGATAGTTTTGATAAGTGGATAACTTTTCTTTTTGATGAAGTGTACACTAGATATGAGTATGATTTTAGACTTTATCAAAGGGACTCAGTAAAAAGAAGAGTTGAGCAGTTTATGATAAAACACAGAATTGTTGATATTAAGACATTTATAGTTTTAGTACTTTTTAATAAATCTGCATTTAAATCTCTTTTTTTAGATTTATCTATAAATGTAACAGAGTTTTTCAGAGATATAGAAGCTTCTAAAAAAATGATAGAGATTATTAACAAAGAGCATAAGCACTGTTACAATATAAAAATATGGAGTGCAGGTTGCAGCAGTGGAGAAGAAGTTTACTCTACTGCTATTATTTTAAATGAGTTGGGATTACTGCATAAGAGTATTATCTACTCAACTGATTTTAATCCTGTAGTAATAGAAGAAGCAAAAAATGCTATTTACTCACTAGAGCGCTTTAAAAAAGCAGAAGAAGCGTATGCCAAACTTGGGTTTAAGATGCCCTTAGAAAACTACTTTGAAACAAATACAAAGTTTGTAAAAGTAAAAGAGCATGTAAAACAGAATGTTCTGTTTTTTGTACATAATTTAGAAAAGGATAGTGTGTTTAATGAGTTTGATATGATAGAGTGTAAAAATGTAATGATATATTTTGATGAAGAACTAAAGCAAAATGTCTTTAAAATGTTTTATGATTCACTAAAATTTGGGGGTCACCTATTTTTAGGCCCTAGTGAGATGCTTCCTTTAAACTTTGAAAATAGATTTGAAGTGTATGATGATATTAATAAGATATATAGGAAAGTAGCTTAATGAAGAGAATTTTATGTGTGGATGATATAGAAACAAATCTTTTTACTTTAGAAGCCCTTTTTGAGACACACCATAATGATAAATACATGGTGATTACTGCAGCATCAGGAAAAGAGGCTCTTAATATTTTACTATCACAGAAAATAGATCTCATATTGCTTGATGTGATGATGCCAGAACTTGATGGTTATGAAACTGCTAAATTTATTCTTAGTAATAAGAGAACAAAAAATATACCAATAATCTTTTTAACAGCTAAAAAAGATCAAGATACAGTTTCTAGATGCTACGAAGTTGGTGGTGTTGATTATCTGAGTAAGCCATATAATGAACAAGAGTTATTTGTAAGAATCAAGTTTCATCTTGATATGGTAGAAAATAAAAGAGTTCTTGAAGTTGAGAAAAAATTTACTCAAGATATATTAGATATGCAAGATAACTTAGTTGTTATTTCAGACGGTAAGAAGGTTATAAAGATTAATAGGGCTGTCACAAAACTTTTTAATCTTAAAAGCATTGATGACTTCGTAACTCAATATGTATGTATTTGTTATACATTTGTACGTGAAGATGGATACTTTCACTTAGGTTTAGTAAATGATGATGAGTTGTGGGTAGATGTTTTACTAGAACAACTAAAATCAAAAGATGTTTTAGTGTTGATCAATGACATACAGAATTCACAGCTAAATTCTTTTGATATAAAAGCAAAAATTTTTGGAGATGATTTTCTTGTTACATTGACAGATATAACATCATTTGATGCTGAGTCGAAATATAATGAGCATGAAGCTTCTTATGACAGTCTTACAAATATTTACAATAGAACAAAGTTAAATGATCTCTTTTGCAGACAGATAGAAACAGCGAAAGTAAACAGTGATGCTTTCGCTTTTATAATGCTTGATATAGACTATTTTAAATCTGTAAATGATAATTATGGGCATCTAGTTGGAGACGCAGTACTTATTCAGATGACTAACCTAATAAAGAAAAGTATACGAGACAGTGATATCTTTGCAAGGTGGGGTGGAGAAGAATTTGTATTGCTACTTCCTCATGTTAGTCTAGAAAAAGCTGAAGAAATAGCAAATTATTTAAGAGCTAAAATAGAAGATGATAAGTTTCCTGAAGTAGCTAGCATCACTTGTAGCTTTGGTGTTGCATGCTATAAGGATGGAGATACCATAGATAGTATAATAAAAAGGGCAGACTCAGCTCTTTATGATGCAAAAAATGCCGGAAGAAACAGAGTATGCACCCTAAACTAGTAAACATATACAACATACTATGTATTGACGACAATCAGAATAATCTATTTACACTTAGTGCACTACTAGAAAATAGAGGTAATATAAATGTCATTGAGGCTCTTGGTGCAAAGGCAGGACTGGATAAGCTACTTTTAGAAAAAGTAGACCTTATTCTGCTTGATGTTCAGATGCCGGAGATGAATGGTTTTGAGTTAGCAAGATTAGTAAAATCAAATAAAAAAACAAAAGAGATACCTATTATCTTTGTAACGGCAGTCTTTAAGAGTGAGGAATTTATAAAAGAGGGTTTTGAAATAGGGGCAGTTGACTACCTTACCAAGCCTATAGATGACAATCAGCTTTTAAATAAAATAATGCTCTATTTAGAAATATTTGAACAAAACCATAAGATTATGCAGAGTGAGAGAAAATTTGTTGATATAGCCCAGAGCATCGGGGATGGCATCTATACTTTAGATCTAAATAATGAAGCCACCTTTATAAATAATCAAGCACTTAAAAAGCTTGGTTTTGAGCATAGAGAGTTAATAGGCAAAGAGATCCATGAGTATATTCATTACAAAGATATAAATAACAAACCTATACACCCTGATGATTGTAAGATTCACAGAGCGATGAAAGATGGTGAAGTATACAAAGATGACAATGAATATTTTATAAAAAAAGATGGTAGTTTTCTACCTGTTTCAGTTCTCGCAACACCGCTATATATAGATAATAAAATAGTTGGATCAGTTACAGTTTTTAGAGATAAGACAGAGAAAGAAAAAATAATAACCATGGAAGAAGAGAAGATAAAAAATCAAGAACAGATTATTCACTCTATGATTGATATGATTGAGTCTCGGGACTCTTATACTGCTGGTCACACAAAAAGAGTCGCACACTATTGCGAGCTGATAGCACTAGAGATGCAATACTCTAAAGAAGATATAGATCTTTTAAAAAAAGCTGCCTGGTTGCATGACATAGGAAAAATTTCAACCCCTGATAGTGTACTACTTAAACCAAGCAAACTAAATAATGTAGAATATGAGCTTATTCAAGAGCACTTATCGAGTGGTTATGATATGCTAAGTAAAATAGATGAGTATAGGGTTATCGCAGATATTATGAGAGAACATCATGAAAAATATGATGGTACAGGTTATCCAAGAGGTTTAAAGGCAAATGCTGTTATGCCCCTTAGTAGAATCATGATAGTTGCAGATGCCTTTGATGCTATGACAACCAACAGAGTCTATAAGCCTAGAAAGAGTGTGGCTGTAGCACTTCAAGAGCTTCAAGATCTTAGTACTCAGCATTTTCATCCAGAAGTTGTAGAAGCCTCTTTAAAAGCTTTAGTTAATGTAGATGTAAGTAGTGATATTTCTCAGCTTCCAACGTCATCTATGGAAGAGCAAAGATTTTCTTATTTTTATAGAGACAGACTAACAAATCTTTTTATTATTGATTATCTTTCACTAATATTAAGATATCATCTAACTTCTAACACTGTATATCTTTACAGTATTAAGCTAAATAATTTTACAGATTATAACAGAAGACTTGGCTGGTCTATGGGTGATGAGTTTCTTGTATCATTTGCAAGTTTTATAGATAACCTATATGATAATATAGTTGTGTTTAGAATAGAGGGTGATGACTTTATGATACTGAGTGAAATCAAAAGAGAGAGTCTAAAAGAAGACATCCAAAAAAGTGGTATTTTAAAAGACACATTATTAGGGCTTAGTATTAGTGAAAAGTATGTAGAAAATCTTCAGGAAAAAGATGAAAAAACTTTGTATGAAGAGTTTAAAAAATATCTTAGTTAGTAAGTATTAGGAGTAAATGATGGTAATTTACATTCATGGTTTTGGAAGTAAYGGTTTTGGTAGTAAAGCTAAATCTTTTAGAAAATATTTTAAGAGCACTAGTGAAACTTTTATAGCTCCATCTTTGTCTTATATACCTGAGCTAGCTATAACAACCTTAGAAGAGTTGATAGAATCTTACGATGGTGATGTAAAGCTTATAGGGTCTTCTCTTGGAGGTTTTTACTCTATCTACTTAGCAAACAAGTATAACTTAAGAACAGTTCTTATAAACCCTTCGATCTATCCCTATGTAACATTAAAGAAAGTGCTTGGAGATGCCCCTAGTTTTTATGATGATAGCACTTTTACGTGGACTGAATCTCATATAGAGATGCTAAAAAAATATGAAGTAAAAGTACAAAACCAAAGTAATTTAATGCTATTGGTTCAAAAGGGAGATGAGCTGCTTGATTTTCAAGAAGCTGTAGATAAACTGCCTGACTCTAGAGTTGTAATAGAAGATGGAGGTAGTCATGGCTTTGAAGGGATTGAAAGATATTTTGATGAAGTAAGAAGCTTTTTAAGGGCTTGATTAGTGTGATTTATAAATTACTTTATGAATTTTTGATATAATCACTCTAAAAGTACACTACTATTTTAATATATTATAAAATATGATTAAGGACGAAATATGGAATGTGAATTTCCTTCAGTTAATTCAAATAAACAAGAGATAGAAAAAATATTTGGCGAGGTTAAGACCATCGCTATTTTAGGATTATCACCAAACCCTGAAAAACCAAGTCATAGAGTTGCTAAATACTTGCAAGCAGAGGGTTTTAAAATAGTTCCTGTGTATCCTAAAGAAGAGACTATTCTAGGTGAGAAAGTATATAGATCTCTCGCTGAAATCCCATTTCCTGTAGATATGGTAGATATATTTAGAGCAGCAAAAGCTCTCGATGCTGTAGCAGATGCTTGTATAGCTAGAGGTGATGTGAAAGTTTTCTGGGCTCAACTTGGTATTGTAAATAATACTGCAGCACAAAGAGCAAAAGATGCAGGTATGAAAGCCGTACAAAATATGTGTACAATGATAGAATATGCAGCACTAAAAGGCGAATAGTATTGTTAGATATAAATAAGATTTACGAAGCAAGAGAGCGTATGAAAGATATTATTGTAGATACTCCTTTCTCTT
>NVRL01000013.1 GCA_002732645.1 Sulfurimonas sp.
ATAATATACAAAGATTACTAGATAAAAATTATTTAGTTACTATTTTTTATCTATACGATGAGCCTGAAAAATGTTTTATTTACACAAAAAAAAGAGAAATCATAACAAAACGCAAAGTTCCTTACGATATTTTTGTTAAAAGTAATTTAGATTCTTATGAAACAGTAGTTAAACTAAAAACTAAATTTAAAGATGATATAATTTTAAACTTTATAGACAAAAGAAACGATATAGCGATACTATATAAAAATATAGACGCCAATAAATTAAAAAAAGAAATAGGAGTAAATTTTGATAATCAATAAAAAAACATTAACTAAAATAAAAGAATTACAAAATGAAACTATACAAAAAGCAGAAAAAGTTCCAGGGTCATCTGAATATATAAAAAAACAAACAAAACTTTTTCATGAAGCTGAAAGATGCAGAAAATCTCTAGGCTTACACATTACACAACATGAGATAGAGGCATCGCTAAAGTTTGCTAAAATATCTGATGTAGATAAACAGTTTCTAAAAATGAATGAAAATTTACAAAAAGAAATGGATATGTTAAAGTCCATTATTAAGGAGCAAGAAGAGTTAGCTAGTCTATTTCTTAGTGCTTAGTATTTWAANNCAWTANTCRTWYMWTARANTTAYTWTWNYWYMMNACTTGMRKNTAGAATCTTTTTCCAAGATTCATCTACTTTGATATTTTATCACTCTAATTTTTATTCATTTAAAAACTATAATGAACCCTTTTTTCAAGACCAGTAAAATAAGTTTTCTTATTCAACCTCTCTATGATACTTCAGGTAACTGTTTTACTCCCTTTCTCACTCGGATGCGCTATACTTGGGTCCATCTTTTCACCACATACACATGTGTTATAGCTCCCTTTCTCACTCGGATGCGCTATACTTGATTTTTCAATCAAAGAGGTGTTTAAACTGTTATAGCTCCCTTTCTCACTCGGATGCGCTATACTTTAAATACGATTTACCATTATCACTAGAACGTTATAGCTCCCTTTCTCACTCGGATGCGCTATACTTCTCTCAAGTACTCCAACGCAAACCTATAAGTTATAGCTCCCTTTCTCACTCGGATGCGCTATACTTGCTAGTGTTCGGTTGCCGGTGCAATCTTTGTTATAGCTCCCTTTCTCACTCGGATGCGCTATACTGAAATTTATCTGATATACTCCAATTATTTTGTTATAGCTCCCTTTCTCACTCGGATGCGCTATACTCTCCTCCTGAAGAGGAGTTTGGTGATCTAGGTTATAGCTCCCTTTCTCACTCGGATGCGCTATACTATGGATAGAGCTAGAACAATTCATGATAGGGTTATAGCTCCCTTTCTCACTCGGATGCGCTATACTGAAATAAGCGTCCTGCGCTATTGCTCCAGTGTTATAGCTCCCTTTCTCACTCGGATGCGCTATACTTATCTATTTTGAGACTCCGCTCACCATCTCGTTATAGCTCCCTTTCTCACTCGGATGCGCTATACTAAGGTCTATTTGTTGGACAAAATGCAGTATGTTATAGCTCCCTTTCTCACTCGGATGCGCTATACTCCTCCCTCCTCCCTCCCCTTCTCCCTCTCTGTTATAGCTCCCTTTCTCACTCGGATGCGCTATACTAGCATTTTCAGAGCTAGTTCAGTGGTGGTTGTTATAGCTCCCTTTCTCACTCGGATGCGCTATACTTACACACATTGGTGGTAACTTTAAAGTTCCGTTATAGCTCCCTTTCTCACTCGGATGCGCTATACTTGAAGCTACAAAGCTTTATAAAGAATATCGGTTATAGCTCCCTTTCTCACTCGGATGCGCTATACTGTAATAGTAGCCATGTTGGACGTTTCCATAGTTATAGCTCCCTTTCTCACTCGGATGCGCTATACTACCACACTCAAAACCCCTTTTTACAAGGGGTTTACATAGCTTTTCTCTTTAAAAAAAACACTCAAAAAATTTACTTTTCTTTTAAAAATATTCATATTTTTATACCTGCTATGCGAAAAATCATCTAAAACAGCACTAAATATATAGATAAATATGTTTCGCATTTACTCAAAAAAGCAAAAGTTGCTTTTTTTCAAGTTTTTCTTCTTCACTCTTAATTCCGATTAATGTTTCCATCTTTGAATATTGCAAATCTGTAATAGAAACCATCCGTATATGTCCTTTTGCAGGTATGTGCTCTTTTACTCTTTTTTTATGAGTAACAACACTGTCATCACCTTTGCATATTCTTGTATAAACAGAAAATTGCATCATTATAAAACCGTCTTGAAGCAGAAACCTTCTAAACTGAGTATATTTTTTACGCTCTCTTTTTGTTTTTGTAGGAAGGTCAAAAAATACAAAAAGCCACATAAACTTAAACGCTTTCATGTGAGTAGAGGTAACTTCAAGTAGGAAGTATCTTTTAGTTTCATGGACTTTACAAAAGATTGTGCCATTACATCACATACATGTAAAACACTTACACTTTCTTCTTCTAAAATCATCTCCATATTTAGTACATTTATAAGTGCTGATTTTATACTTATATTTAAACAAACATCCAACTCATCTTCAAGAGCTAACTTTTTTACAACCATGTCAACCATTGGTCTGAGCGGCTCTATCATATCATCTGCCAAGTTATAAGCATTTAATTCAGAACGATGGAAAACTCCAAAAGTTGGTAAGAGTCCATAAGAGACTAAAGATCTAGCAACCGCACCTCTAACTATGGCATAACCATAATTTAGAGCTATATTTATAGGGTCTAGTGCTTTTTGATCTCTCCTAAAATCTTTAAATAACAAACCCCAGTATTTTCTTGCAGCTTGTGCTTCTAGGTTTTCACTATCCCCAGATAAAACTTTATCTTTTAGAAGTTCAAGTTTTAAATTATTTATGTCAAATTGTTTTAGAAGTTGAGACTGATTTGAGATTTTTCGAGTGATTATATTTTGCCATATTCGTTTTTTTAGAGGAAGTTTCATCTTTACTTGTATATGAGCTATTTGAGATAATCTTGAGTGTTGATGAAAAGGAGTAAAGCAGCCATTTGGCATGTGGTAACTATCACAAGAAAAAAGAGCTATATTTTTCTCTGCTATTTGACTAAGAAGAGCAGTTGTCATGTTTGACTGACTATTTTCGAGAACTATAACCGTTATATCTTCAAGTGGCACGTTTATAGACTCTTCATCTTTTGGCTCATAAACAAGCTGTTGGTTTTTCATGCTCAGTCTACAAGGTTTAGTCACTAATACTGTTCTCCACCCACTCATCTAAACCTCCTTATGCCAATTGTTGTTTTCGTCTTATTAATCTTTTCATCGCTCTTTTTTGTATTTTTTCATTCCAATTGTTTTTGATAGTAGATTGTCTTATTTCACTCTTTACCTCAACATAGTTTCCTAAAGCATCTACTTGATATTTCTTTATATATTGCATTGACCCCGTTGAGTGTCTATCTGTCTTTTTATCAAGTATTGATTTTTCATGTGCAAGTATATTAAATCTACCATCTCCCTCTGCAAAATTCAAATATCCAAATATTAATTTATCTTTTAATTGCATTTCAATTAGATCATTTTTAAATATAGTAGAAACAAACCTATAAGAATCATCTACCAGATTACCTTTTATCGTCATATTTTTAATTTCTTCTTTTAAAAAATCAGCAGGATATAAATAAATAAAATGATATTTCCCCAATTTTTCAAATATATCAATTCTTTTTACTTCTCCTTGTTCTACCAAGCCATTGTTAATCTCAAGAACACCTCTGCTTTTAATGTTCTTAGAATAAATAGTCTCTTTATGAGCGGCTCCACCAACTTTTCTCCTAGGCATATGTGAAACAAAAATCTCTCCTATGCTCTCTTTTACTTTTTGACAAAATTCTTCTAATGGTGCTTCAAACCTTAAGTTCTTAGATTTTTCTTCTTTTGTTTTATAACTAAAACCTTCTCTCTTTCCAGATACAGTTGAAAGTTTTTGTACTTGTGACTGAGTAGAAAAAGCTAGTATGATTGCATCTTCTGCATGATGAAGATGGTTCTCTCTGTTTTTATCACCGACTCCCCATTTATAGCGAAGTTGAGAAGTAAGCATACCGTTCATAGTAAAAACATGTCTTTTCATATGTGACTTTTTAAACTCCACATGAGCTTCTATATAATTCTTTACAAACCTAGATATATATGAAGTGTCATTTTTATTTCTCTCTTTAAAAGCATTTTCACTACTATCATCAAAGTTAGTTTTTAAAAGTCTGTTTTGCTTAGCCTGTCTTATATTTTTGTTGCCCTTTACTCTTACTTCAAAGTCATTCCATTTATCTTTTTCCATATACTCAAATGGTGTTTTACTTCCCTTCTCTTGGTTCTCTTTTGTGAAGCATAGAACTTTGTTATTTAGCGAATCATCCAAAGAACGACTGTATGGTAAAATATGGTCTACTTCTGTTGCATAAGAGTCACATAGAGTATGCGGGTTTATATAGTCTCCACTATAGATACAGTGCCCATTTTATTCTTCCCATAGTCTAAACTTTAAAAGCTCTTTTGCATTTGGTTCATAACCAAGCTTATCTATGGCTTGTTCTCTTGCTCGCTCTTTTGTATCTCTAAACTCACCCTGAGCTTTTTTTATCTTGTTTCTATCTCCATGTGAATGTTTAATATCTCTAGTAAACTCTACATGAACTGCATCTAGCTCTCCGTATTTTCTTGCTATGGCATTGTAAACAAGACGCATCTGAGCTATGGCACGTTTTACTACAGGGTTAGTCATCTCCAAGTTTTCTTGTTTTGTTAAAGCTGGCATCAACTTTGTTTTATTGCCCTTAAAAATACTTTTAAAGTCATAGCCAGCTTTTTCACAAGCCTTATCATAATCAAGTCCATCTTCTAAATGAGGAATAATATTTTTTATAGCTTTTGTGCTTAGATGCCCAAATTTTGAAAAAGATATACTAATCAATGCTTCACAAACTTTTTCACTCTCTACTATCTCACGAAGTTGTTTTATAGACTCTTTATCATCTTTTTCTGTTGTCAATATTTTTGCTATATTGTCTAATATATCACTATCATTTTCTATTGTTTGCCAATACAGATTATCTGTATTTTGAATTACTTTTTTAACCTTATGATATCCAGAGAAATCTATCAGTTTTTCTTTCTCAGGGTTTTTAGCTTCACCTGTTTTGTGGTCATAATATGTTAAACCTTTAAACTCAACACTTTCATCTAAGTTAAACAGTTTTTTAATCTGTTTATATGTTCGTGGAGTCGTTTTACTTTTTGCTTCATGTATGACTTGCTCTATCTCCTCTTTTGAAAATGAAACTTCACCTTCAATAGTAATGAAAGAAATATTTTTTAGCTTTTGTAATGCTCTAAAAAGTTCAAAACTGTATGAACTCTTAGAAGCTCTCTTTTCATCTTTTTCAAATGGACAATTAGCCACCATATCTGCAACTGATTTTAAAGCTCTTTGCTCAAATGCAATTTTTTTATAAACTTCTAATAAACTGTCATTTATAAACTTACAACCAAACTCTTTTTGTTTTTTAAAAATAAGCTCTATCTCATCAACAAGCATACTTCTTGATATTGAGTTTTCATAGTTTAACTTACCCTCTGCATCTTTCCCGTTTCGCTTTTTAGACTTTGTGGAGATATATTCTCCAATAGTTTTATAAGTTCCTTTTTGCAACATCTCTTCGTTATGACCAATACCAGATAAAACAGCTTTACCTTCACTATCAGTTGCTTCTTCACTTTTACGGTTTGATGAGTAACCTCTATGTTTTGCAAGATGAATAAGTATACGAGAGAGTTCTTTGTTGTTGAGTTCTCTATAGAGAGCATCACGTCTAAGTTGCCATACATCAACTTGCTTTTTATTGCCAATAAATAAATTATCAAGTTCAATTTTTGTTAAAATTTTATTCTCTATAAGAACTCTTTTAATTGCTCTTAATTTTTGAGCTTTTCTTTTTATTGTTCGTCTTGCACTTCTAGCTTCTCTTCTTGGAAGTGCTAATGATTTGCCATCTTTTGGATGTTCAGCAATAGTAAAGATTCTAACACCACTATCAATTATCTTGCTATTTTTTGAATTATCTTCATCAATATTAACTAAAGCCCATCCTATGGATGTAATTCCCAAATCCAACCCTAAAATAATTTTTGACATTTAAACCACCTTTAATAAAAACAATTATATCATAACACTAATAGTTTATCCGAGTGAGAAACGAATGGGCTATAATAAACAGGTTGCGGTTCCTGTGCAAGGCTCTGACTACTAGTCATCCTCAATCCACCGCACTTTTTTAACATATTTTTTGCAATATGTCATACTTTAACCTTCTTCATCAAAATTTACTTATAATTAAAAAATGAAAATACATATAGATATAGATTGCTTTTTTGTAAGTGCCGCGCGTTTAAAAGATCCATTACTAGAACATAAGGCAGTTGCTATTGGCGGAAGAAGTGATACTAAAATCTTCAGCAAAGATGCAAAAAAACAGACTGTAAACTTTGAAAACTCAGGTTCATTTGTCCCAACTTTTTACAAGACATACGAAGAGAGCGATGACGACCTAGATGCATTTAAAGATGAAAATGGACGAATAAGAGGCATACTTACAACCTCTTCTTATGAAGCTAGAGCTTACGGTGTGAAGACTGCTATGACTATAAAAGAAGCACTTGGGCTTTGTCCACAGCTAATCATAAAAGCACCGAATATGTCTCTTTACCAAAAGCTTTCTCATGAACTTCACGAGTTTTTACAATCGAAAATACCTCTTATAGAACAAGCTAGCATCGATGAGTTCTACGGAGATCTAACTGGCTGGGTAGAAGATGATGAAGTCGAGCAGTTTATAGATAACCTAAGACATGAGATAAAAAGAGTTATTAAACTCCCTGTCTCCATAGGAGCTGCAAAGACTCGCTATATTGCCAAACTTGCTACTACTTCTGCTAAACCTTTTGGATGTAAAACCGTCTACCAGTATGAGCTGGATGCGTTTATACAAAACATCCCCGTTGGAGAGTTTGCAGGCATCGGTAAAAGTATGAAAGAGAGGTTTCGCTCAGCGCAAATACATACGCTTGGTGATTTAAAGGCTAGACGAGGAACAGTTGAGTCTTGGAGTCCTTATGCAAAGGAATTATATAAAAGAGTTAGCGGACTAACAGATGCACCGATTGCAACAACACATAAAAGAAAGTCTATTGGCATCTCACGAACATTTGACCCACTTCACGACAGAGCTGAAGTAAGAAGAAGAGTACATATATTGGCAAGACATCTGAGTTTTGCCATTTTAAAACTAAAGGTCATTCCTACTGTTTTTCATCTTAGCATCTCTTATGAGATGAGTCAAAGCTCTCATAAGAACATCTCTCTTGCTGAAATTTTTACAGAAAAGAAGTTTGACTCCTTATGTATTTCGCTTTTTAATGAAGCTGATAATCAAAGACGACTTCATATTATTAGGCTTAGTATCAACTGCTCGAGTTTTACAAGAGACTCTAAAAAAGAACTATCTCTCATTGGTTTTCATGATGAGCAGAAGATGAAGAACCTAACAGATAAAACACAGATGCTAAGAGAAAAGTATGGTATAGACGCACTAAAATGGGGAAGTGAGCTGTAACTTTAACTTCATTATTCTTGGCAAACGTCAAAATTGATATAATTTTCTTATAAAACAAACTATGAGAGAACAGATATGACTACAATTTACGATATAGCAATTATTGGTGGCGGTCCAGGCGGTATAGGTACAGCTATAGAAGCTGCAGTTCACGGTGTTGAAAATATTTTACTTATCGATAAAGCAGATAATCACTCAAGCACTATTAGAAAGTTTTACAAAGATAATAAACGAGTAGACAAAGACTGGAAAGGTCAAAGTATCGATGCTGAGGGAAATATTCCTTTTATGGATGGAACAAAAGAGTCTACTTTAGACTTCTTTGACCAACTTTTAGATGAASMAMRMMYASMKWMWWMWWYTWWKWMRSRWGWTGRKWKKAWYAMAARWSWWGMWKWRRRWRRRATATTTTTAATAACGACTGCTACTCAAAGCTTTAGGGCAAAAGGCATCGTTGTTACAATAGGCAAGATGGGTAAACCAAATAAACCTTCATATAAAGTGCCTCCTTCTATAAAAGAGTATGTCAACTATAACATTAACAAGTGTTCATCTGGAGAAAAGATTTTAGTTGTTGGCGGTGGAAACTCCGCATCTGAGTATGCTTATGAGTTAGCAGACCAAAAAAACACAGTAACACTTGTCTACAGAAAAGAGAGTTTTAGTCGTCTTAATCCTGAAAATGAAAAGATGCTAGACCAGTATAATGGTCAGGAAAAACTACGCCTTAGAATGAACACCGACATAGAGAGTCTAGAAAACAGTTCAGGAAAGATACAAGTAAATTTTAATGATGGACACTATACTATTTATGACAGGATTATCTACGCAATAGGAGGAACTACTCCTGTTGATTTTCTTAAAAAATGTGGCATAGAAGTCGATGAAAAAGGCAACCCTATACATGACGAACACTACAGAACAAATGTTTCATGTATGTATGTTGCAGGAGATATCGCCTTTAACACTGGTGGCTCAATTGCAGCTGCACTAAACCACGGCTACCACATCGTAAACTCATTTATGAGAAGAACAGGTAAAATCTATTCACACACTGAAAAAGTAGACGAGTTTTTCATAAACAACCCTCAGTTTAAACAATGCTAAGTTTCTATTGACCACTGGTCATTTGGCTCAAACAGTTCTTGTAATGGATGCTGCACTCTTGCGGGAATTCTTTTCTTAGTTCTCTTTTTAAAGTTAAGTCCTAGAGCCTTATAAACACGATAAACTCGTTTATGGTTCCAAGTAAACCCTACTTTTCGTAAGCGGTTAAAGAGTAACCAAAAGTCGTTCCTTGGATGTAGTTCAACTAGGTCATTTAGAGCTTCAATTACAGCACTATCATCTTTTATTTTTCTCTCGTAGTAAGATAATGATTTATTAAGAGTAAGTGCTCAACTACATGTTTTACAAGCTCTCTTTTCTCATCCGGCTTTAGAGCTTTTTTTCGATAACATCTTTGCAGAAAGTTTTTTGAGTTTAGCATTCTATTTTTATAACTCTCGTATTCGCTTAACATCACCAGTTTACATACCACTATATTTTTGCTTCCATTTATAGTATGTATCTTTACTAACACCTTTATCTCTTAAGGTCTCAACAACCGGTGCACCATCTTCAATCTCTTTTAAAGTCTCAATGATCTACTTCTCACTAAACTTACTTTTTCGCATAAATGCTCCTGATTTATTTTATCAGAATTATTCCGTTTTAAGTAGTACAGTTTTTGGGGAGGCTTACAATCATCATTATAGATATTATATGTTTACTTAAAAAAATTTAAAGAATCAGATAATTTAATTTAATTTTATGTTAGAATATACTTAATGACAAATACAAAACTATTAGAACAATTTCGTTCCTTTTATTTTAGAAACTATCCTGATGATTTGGAGACCCAAATCGAGTACTTTGCTATCTTTGGTGGGCTCGGGGTAGAGGTCGACACTACAAAGCCTATAACTTTTCTCATAGAAGATCTAATCCTCCAAAACTTTGATATTTATAATGAAAAAATCGAACAGCTTGTGATGGAAGAGTCCAGCAATAAACGTCTATTATCAGCACTGGCAGTAGGTGACCGAAGAATTTTCTCTSCATTTAACAGAGCTGGACTAAATAATGCGAATGGGGGAAGTGCACTGAATTTTCTTCAAGAAAAAGGTCTTATCCAGATAGAGTACTCAAGAGAGGAACCTGCCAAAAGTCTCAACCCAAGCGGTAAACTAAAAAAAGAGATATCACGACATAGAATCTCACACAAAGTTCTCTTTACATACCCATTTATTAGGTTTTGGTTTTACTTTATCTATCCACATGCAAGAGAAATAAAAGATGGAAATTATGAAAAACTATTTAAAAACTTTGAGACTAAACAAAACAGCTATACAAGTTTAGTTTTTGAAGAACTCTCAGAAGTACTTCTAAACTATAACCTTAGAGATGCTCAGATACTAAGCTCAGGTAGTTACTGGGATGCAAAAATAGAGATAGACATACTGACAATTACCGACGATGAGAGAGTATATGTAGCTGAGTGTAAATGGACTAACCATCGTGTAAATAAAAAAGAACTGCATAAGCTTCAAGAGAAGTGTGAGAAACTTGACATCGAACCATCACAGATTATTCTCTTCTCAAAGAGAGGTTTTTCTAAAGAGTTAAAACAGTCTCAGGGTAAAGATGTCGCACTTTACAGCTGTGAAGATTTTGAAGCACTTTTAAAAAATGCTTCAAATTGTGAACTCATAGATCACTTATTTGACCCAATAAGTTTAACTGACAATTCGAAGTGCGGTATAAGCTTCTTGTAGAAGCTGGAACTTCTGCGTGTAGTGCCTTACCATGTTTGGACTCTCATGGACTATCTTATCCGGATGATAGACCTTAGCTAGTTTTTTGTAGCTTTTCTTGAGTGCATCCTGACTAGCACCAACGGGACATTCCAGTACCGTATAAAGATGCATGTTTTCATCATTATTTTGATTCTTACACAGATCACCAAAACTAAAGTTAGCAAAATCACTGTAGAGTTTACTCATGAAACGGTTGTCATAACTGTACTGAATCTGATAATGCAAGATATGCCGTTTATTCAGAGCACGTTCCAGTCGAGCCTTTGCTTTAAAGTCACTAACATCTATAACTAAAGAGACATCTGTCCCACGTTCTACATAGACTTCTAACTGAGATCGTAAGTAGTTTAGTACCCACAAGTTTGCTTGGTCTAGTGAGATAAGAACTGTATTTTTATCATAAGCATAAAGATTTACCTGTACTGTTTGAGGATCTTCAAGTTTTTCTAGTTCTATCTTTATGGGTTGTGTTCCATACTTTAACATCGAACGAAGAAAAAACTTATGGTCAAAGTCATGCGTTTTTGCATGATGTTGTGAAAGTTCGTGTAAAAATTCTTCTCTAACTTCAGTGAGTGTTTCGTTTCTAAATACTAGTACTGCTTTTGGTAAAAAAAGCATACCTCTTGCGTGATGATTTAGAAAATCTATCATCCACGAAGTATTTAAAGTGTCAAAACCTGTTGTGATAAGAATAAGATTATTGCGTAGTACAATTTCCATAGACCTACCTTTTTTGAGATATTTTAACGATTCTAGCAAAAAAGGTTCCAATTAGTTATTTATTACCGATAACAACGTAATAATACTGTGATAATTTAAGGTTAGAATACAGATTAATAAAGTAAAAATAGGAGTTAAAATGAGCATTAAAAAATTTATAAATAACGTAGTTAAATCTCTAAATCTTGAAAACAACTTAGCATCTGGAAAGAAAAWATCGCTAAAAAACCTCGTAGAAAAACTAGAAAAGAGAGAGCTTGATATTAATAAACGTCTAAAGAAAGAGATGGATACAGATATAATTATCCAACTTCAAGAAGAGCTTGACATAATCACTTTATACATAAAAAAATCTAATAAAAGCTTAGATAAACTAAAGAAAAAAAAGTAATTATTGGTCGCATATAACCTTATATGCTTCTGACCTTCTATCTCGTAGAAGTCCCCAATATTCACGTTGCACAGCATTTTCTTCCAAATCAAAGTCTGCATATATTATTTCTTCTTTATCTCTAGATGCCTCTGCAATTTTTGCACCTGTATAGTCAGTTATAAACGATGAACCGTAAAAAGTCAAAGAACAACTCTCTCCAACTTCTTCACCCGTTCTATTTGCTACTACAACAGGAACTGTATTTGTAGCGGCATGTCCCATTTGAACACGTTGCCAATGCTCTTTTGAGTCTAAGTTAATCTCTGGCTCGCTTCCTATGGCAGTCGGATAGAAAATAATCTCTGCCCCCATAAGAGTTAAAGCACGAGCACTTTCACAAAACCACTGATCCCAGCAGATGCCCGCACCTATTTTACCGTAAGCCGTATCATAAACTTTAAAGCCTGTGTCACCTGGTTTGAAGTAGAATTTCTCCTCATATCCGGGACCATCAGGTATATGAGTTTTTCTGTAATTATCCATCACTTTACCGTCTGCATCTACTACGACCAAAGAGTTAAAATAGTTGCTTCCGCTCTTTTCAAAATAACTAACTAATATAACTACGTTTAACTCTTTTGCTAAATTTGAAAAGCGTTCTATTAGTGAGTTATTTTTAAGTGGAGATGCTAGAGAAAAGTACTTTTCATCCTTATCTTTACAAAAGTAAAGGGATGAARAAAGTTCTGGTAAAAGTATTATTTGTGCGCCATTTGCATGAGACTCACGAACTAGTGATTCAGCCTTAGAAACATTGGCATCTATGTCTTCACTCATCTGCATCTGGATAGCTGATACTTTTATCATGATTTATACTATCCTCTTGATGTTACTTCTAGAAGGTGATAACCGAACTGAGTTTTAACAGGTCCGTAAAGAACGCCAACATCACCGCTGAAAACAACTTTATCAAATTCAGGAACCATTTGTCCAGGACCAAATTTACCTAAGTCTCCGCCTTGAGCACTTGATGGGCACTGAGAGTTAGCTTTTGCAACTTCTTCAAATGATGTTCCATTTTCTATCTCTGCTTTTAACTCATTACATTTCTCTTCACTATCTACTAATATATGTCTTGCTGTTGCGTAAGCCATAAATATCCTTTTTTATTTTTATAATGGAATTCTACAATAATTTATAAAAAATACAAAATAGATTCTTATATTTATTATAACTTAACAATATATGTATTATAATACTATCAAATTAAACTAAAGGAATAAAATGGAAACCGCGATGCCATTTAATGCAAGATCACTTGAATATTTTCCTGTGCAGTTGTTTGCTATAGTTATGGGGCTTTCCGGATTTGCAATAGTCTTTGCTAAAGCCTATCATCTTCTAGACTTCTCTTACTGGTTTTATGCAAGCATACTTTTCATAGATACAGCTCTGTTCTTAGTAATCTTTACAGCGTACATGCTTAAGTTGCTCTACTATACAGAGTCTGTAAAAAAAGAGTTTTTTCATCCTATAAAAAGCTCTTTTATGGCGGCGATCTCTATTAGTTTTTTACTACTATCTATCGCCTACTATGATTTTGCTCCGACACTCTCCATACTTCTTTGGTACATCGGGGCACCTCTTCAGTTAGTATTTACGCTAATTATTATCAGATACTGGATACATAACGAGCTAAAAGTCGTACACAGTAACCCGGCATGGTTTATCCCCATCGTTGGTAATGTTCTCGTTCCCATCATAGGCGTTGATGCTGCACCTGTTTATGTGTCACTATTTTTCTTCTCCATCGGTATGTTTTTCTGGATAGTTATTTTTACTATCACTATGAATAGAATTATTTTTCATCATCCACTAGCACAAAAATTAGTGCCGACATTCTTCATCTTTATAGCACCTCCCGCAATTGGGTTTGTAAGTTACTTAAGAATCACTAACGGTTCTATAGATATGTTTGCAATGTTTTTGTATTTTGTAGCACTCTTTACACTGCTACTACTACTTTTTATGATTAGGATGTATGACACAAAAGTTTTTTACATCTCATGGTGGGCATATACTTTTCCACTTGCCGCCATAACAATAGCCACTCTTACTATGCATATGATATTTCACAATACCTTTACATATCTGGCTTCTATGGGTTTAATAGCTCTTACAACTTTGGTCGTTGGCTTTGTTGCCTTTAAAACTATACAAGCATACAGAGCTAAAAGAATCTGTATTTCGGAGGAATAATAATGAATAAATTATCAATTTTAGTAGGCGGGATTTTAGGTTTAGTATTTAGTATTTTTGTTGTAGGCATCAGTTTTAAAATAGCTGCTCCTACTATGCTTTTAAAAGAGGTGAAATCTTCATACGAGTTTGAGAAAACTGTAGAACTTATTCAAAATAGAATCAACAAACAAGATGGCTGGCATGTAACAAATATTATAAATCAGCAAGAAGAGATAATCAGCCATGGCGGAGCAGATGTAGGTAAAGTAAAAATCATCAAGTTCTGTAATGCTAAATATGCAGCAGAGATGCTAAGTGCAGATGAGAGTAAGTTCATGGCTACAAAGATGCCTCTTAGCATCTCAGTATATGAAAAAAGTGACGGTCGTGTTATCATAGGTCTCAGTAACGGTTATGTTATGGCAAGACTATTCTCTCTAAGAAGAGAAGGTGACATAATGGAGAAAGTTATAAAAGATATGGAAGAGATTCTAAGCTTCACACACTTTAGATTTACACTCTTTTAATTACTTCACTCGTTTAACAACCGGCGGTTTCCATGAACCGTCAAGTGTTGCCTTTTTACCCCAATAACTACGAATATATAATGAAAATCTTCCATTGGGTGCTGGAAGCCAATTTGACTCTTTATCTTTACCAGGAGACTTAAATCCTGCATAAATAGTCAGTGAGCCATCTTTACTATATTTGAGTGTTTTATTTTTAGTTCCAAGGGAGTATCTATTCATCTCATTAACTCCAAATAGATGATGCTTGTTATACAAAGTAATCGACCAAAATCCATTAACTGGTGGTAGTTTCCCTTTTTTAAATGTAACTGCATATATATTCTTACCTTCAAGCTGAATACCTTTTGAGTCACCATCGGTATAGAAGTATTGCGTCTCAATAGGACGGTTTTCGAACATGTTGGATCTAGCTGTACTAGTACGCATCAAGTAATCATATCCCCACTCAGCATTATTGGCTGAACGGTTCCAACCATTACCGGCAGGAATGCCATTATGCTTCCATAAAAAAAGTGGACTTATTACCTTTTTTTCAGTCTCCACTGCAACTTCTATCAGTGCTTTTTTAACATTAGGATCACTCTTTGCAGCATCTAAAACTTGACGAATGGAAGCATATAGTGCTTCTTCTCCAGGTAGAGGATCAACTGCATCCATAACGGCTGGAAGTTGATCAAAAAATTTCTCAGGAATAACCCACTTGTTTTCACCTTCAACTTTTGGAGTTGGAAATGAAGGAGTTTTACTCCAATCTTTGATTTTAATCTTTCCATCAAACTCTTTTAACGGGTAAGCATTAATTGTATTAACCAATGACTGCATTACCAATCTATCTTCTTTTGTGTCATTTAAAAAAATACGAGGACCAACAAAGCAATACTCAGTAGATGACTGAATTACAGCAGTAATACTAGCAGGAACTTTACTATTCCAGTTTGGTCCTACCAATAGATAAAAGCCCGGCTTAGTCCCATAAGGTTTCCCAAGTTTTCCAAACTGATTAGTTCTAGCATCATAGAGTGCATATACCCAAAAACGATCACCAAAATCAGGCACTTGAATTACAATCGGCTCCTTATCAAGTGAACAAAATGCTGTTCCATATACTACATCCTGATTCGGACAAGCAACAAAACCCTGATCCGGATTTACATAATCGTTTAGCATTGAAAGGCGACCTCTTGGAGCTACAGGAACTACACCACCAAGCTTACCGGGCTCAGGAGCTTGCGTAATTGCCGCTCGACGGTTAAAAGTGTTAACTATCGGCCAACCCCAGATATAAGCCATACGACCTATGGTCTTCACATACTCTTCATGCATTATTGCACCAGAAACCGGTTTTGTCAGCTTTGAAGAGGCTTTAGTAAAAGGCACTTCAGAACTCGCTAGTGTAGAAGTAGTTGCTATGATAGAAACTACTAAACTTATCATAATTATTTTAATTGATTTATTCATCTTAAAGTCCTTTTACTTACATGGTTTTGGAGGTAGTTTAGCTATATCAGGTTTGTAGTATCTGACCACAAAATAGTAAGGCTCATCTTTATTGACTGGCATCCAGTAGGTACCGTCTTTAGGATTATTTATACTAAAAGTAACGGTGATATTTCCGTTTGCATCAGGTGTCGTATTATATGCATTAAAGAGATCATTTTTACCAGCTATAGTATTTCGTGTCAGAGCACTGTATCTCGTAACTGACCAAAAAAGCTCTATCCCTTTAGGTTTATATGCAAAGACAAATACTTCAACTTTGCTTCCATTTAAAACTTCGTCCTTACAGTTTGTAAAATATGGTCCGTAGTACGCATGATGAATAGGAAATACATTAGCTAAATCATCAGGTGTTTTAACCTGTATACGAATAAAAAGATGAGGATAATCTCCAGGACTCACAATAACTTTTTCTCCTTCAGAGACAGCCATTTTTTTGCCTTTACGCACAAACACATATTTACCCACAGGGTGTATCTCATCATAGATTGTATAGTGTTCCTGATCTGTAATATGTATGGAGTAGTAACGACCCTTATCTATTTTAGGAAACTCTACAACCACAGGACCATTTGTAAGATCRATAATAGCCTTAGAGTAGATATGATCTAGTGCAGGGGAAACAACGGCATCTGTTCCCTCAGTTGGTAGTCTTGTAGTATGTAAAAGCTTATTTGTACCGCCTGCTTGCTCGGCTGTTGTTTGCATATATACTGCATGATGATAGACTTTAAAAGCTATAAACTCCGAGTCTGTTGGTTGCTCAGGCACAACTGAAGCACCTAAGATAGATGCCAATATTAACGATAATGTCATGATTAGTATTTTCATAATATAATCCTTTTAACATTTATTAACTACATTGATTATATAATTTAATGTAGTTATTTATGCTTAAAAAGGTATAGAGTGTTTATCTAGAGAGAACTATTTTTAAATAATCAGCAACTCTAAAAGAGTTTGCATAGATAGTCCAAGTGTATGGAACGCTTCCGCCCGTTGGCATAAAGCTGGCATCTGTAACATAAAGGTTATCTAATTCATGTGCTTTACAGTTTTTATCTAAAACAGATGTTTTAGCATCTACTCCAAAGCGACAACCACCTGCAACTAAGTTTGGAGGTGGTGAACTTGAGATTCCTATAGATATTTCGGTAGCTCCCATTTTCTTTAAAACCTTCTCAGCTCTTGATGCCAGATGCTCTCCCACCTCAACATCTCTTTTATGTCCGTAAAGATTTATAGCTCCAACTGCTACACCATATTTGTCTTTTACTTTGTCATCTATGCTTACAAATGTATGGTCTGTTGGAAGCCAGTCGTTAAAGACTTCAAAGCTTAGAACTCTAGAAGTTGTAAGAGTATTGTGAATCTTCTTTTGAAGTTTTTCACCCCACATAATGTTTCCATCTTCATCATAAAATTCTCTAGATGCACGCGAGATTATGTTTGAGTGTTCAAACAAGAAGTCTATAGTTCCACCTTTTTGCTTTTTACCATCTTCTTCATACTCATACCAGTCTTGCAAAGAACGATTAAAAAATAAACCGGGAGTCATAAGCTCTTTAAACTCTAACTCACTAAAGTCTTCTTTGTTTAAACGACCTGTTCCAGCACCGCCTCCTGAGAATATAAGATTTTTTCCTACTTGCCCGTTGTTATTTGCTATTCCATTTGGAAAGTGCTTATTTTTAGAATTAAGAAGAAGTCTTGAACTCTCAACCGCTTGAGCCGCCACTACAAATATTTTAGCATCTATAGAATGAGATTTCATATTTTTGTCATAGTAGTGTGCTTTAGTTATTTTGCTCTCATCACTGTCTAATCTGTATACAAATGCTTCGCTAATAATCTTTGCATTACACTTTTGAAGCAGAGCGGCTCTCGCACTTCCCTTTGCCCCTGTGGCACAGCCGTAACTACCACAAAAATTACTATATGAACAACTGTTCCTACCGAGTGTAGGAGTAGAAAGTATAGCTCTTGGTGTATTAAAACTTTTATAGCCTAACTCTTTACATGACTTATCGAACCACTTAGTAGCACCATTAACTTCTAAGGCTCTATACTCCATACCATCACCAGATACTCCAACAACTCTTTTTACTTTTTCATAGTATGGGTCTAGGTCGTCTAAAGAGATAGGCCAGTCAACAACATTTGCCTCTTCTATCTCTCCATAAGCACTCTTAAGTTTAAAGTCATTTTTTTGCATCTTATGGAAGTAACCACTCATAAGATTTGATGAGCCTCCAACCATTGAACCGTTCCAAAAGTTCCAGCCGCTTGTAGCCCCCTCATATCTCTCTATAGAACCATCAACTTCAAGTGTATTTATAACATGCTGTTCATCTTTAAGCAGAGGTATAAACTTATCTCTACGTGAAACAGCTAGTTCGTCTTTTGAAAAGTCTTCTTCTTTATAGTATTTTCCTTTTTCAAGAACCACTACATTAAAACCTGCATTTGAAAGCTCATACGCTATAGGAGAAGCACCTGCTCCACTTCCTACTATACAAACATCGTACTTCATAGCAATGGCTCCTTAGGACGAGGTAGACCCGATACATGATTTAACCAGTTCCATCCGCTAGAATTTTTGTTGATACCATAAATAGGATCACCTAGAACTGCTTCATAAATGAATCTCAGCATCGTATCTATCCAGTTTTCACCCCAGTTATATTTTGCAATAGACTTTAAGGTTTTTTGACGCTCAATTGAGCTTAACTTTATGTATGGGTTTTTATAGAGTTCCATTGCTTCTTCATCTAACCAAAGTGCCCCATTTTTTATATACTTTTTTGAGTCTTCATCAACACGGGAGTGAGTCAATATTAGACTTAAATATGCTCTTGAGTTTATCTCTTTAAAACGGGGTGCACTCTCTAAGTCTCCATACAAGTCTCTTTGTGCCAATGCAAGTATATCAAGAGTAGATGCAGATGCGAAGAGCTCTGCGTGAGGGAGAATAAGGGCAGTAGTGCTAAAGGCTGTACATTTTAAAAAAGTACGTCTGGTTTTTAAAAACATAAGATTATTATACTACACTAAATTATTACTAATGACTTACTTTGCAATATGTAGCCTTGGACTCTTCATCCTCATACTTACTTACAATATTTATAAAACAACCAATATTTAGTAAAAACAGTTTTACAATTTTTGGATCAAAGTGTGTTCCTGCATTTKCTTCAATATATGAAAGAGTATCATCTAATGTCCATGAGTCCTTATATACTCGTTTATTAACTAAAGCGTCAAAAACATCCACCAAACCTACTATTCTTGCATGAAGAGGTATCTCCTCTCCTTTTAGTCCAAGAGGATAGCCGCTTCCATCCCATTTTTCATGATGATACATCGCTATTTCTTGTGCAACTTTACTAACTTTAGGATCACTATTAAATGCTCTCTCCAGTAGTTTTTTACCATTAGTAGTGTGGGATTTCATATGCTCAAACTCTTTTTGAGTTAATTTACCAGGTTTACATAAAACATTATCAGCTATTGTAACTTTTCCGATATCGTGAAGAACAGACATTCTAGATAGCATCTTTGCCTCTTCTTCAAACATACCTAGTAGTTTTGAGAGAATATATGTATACTCACTCATTCGCTTTATATGTGAGGATGTCTCGGCACTTTTAAACTCTGTTACTTCTGAGAGCAGTTCTATAATATCTTCATTAAAATCTGAACGCATTGACTCAAAGAGTCCTACTGTCTCTACATTTTGATAAATCCTTGCATAGAATTCATCACGAGAGAAAGGTTTGGTTATATAGTCATTTGCACCATCTTTTAAGAAACGACTTGTAGTATATGAGTTAGTGTCCGAAGTTAAGACTATAATGCTTAACTCTTTTCTACTTCTTTTCTTTCGAATTTCTCTAACAAACTCTAAACCATCCATTACCGGCATATGATAATCAGTTATGACTAATTCTATCTCTGGATGAAGTTCTAACTTTTCTAAGGCTTCTTTTCCATTACTTGCACTAATGACTTTAAAATGATGAAGTATAAAGTTTTGTTTTAAAAAGCTTGCATACAGAGCTGAATCATCTACAACCAGCACCATTTTTTCTTTGTTCGCTTCTAGCTGTTTTAGCTTCTCAACTACGTATATTATGTTTTCAAAACGCTCTTTTAGYACATAGTCTACTATTCTTGCTGTCTCAAAACCTTCCCTAAAAGACTCATCAAATATAGCTGTAAAGACTATGGGTGCAACATTATGTTTATTTAAAAGAGCAATAATTTCACCATTATTTGCATCTGGAAGGTTCATATCTGCTACTGCAAATTCATAACGGGTTTGAGACAAGAATATTTTTGCCTCTTCGTATGTCATAGCTATATCGAAATCAAAGTCAGTATATTTGTTGAGTAGCTCATCAAAAACCATGCAGAGGGTTTTAGAATCTTCTATGATAAGTAACTTAGCCATGGAGATATACCTCCTAATATTTGCTTGTTTATTTACGTCTAAATATAACTATTTGTAATCATACCATCTTTATTCTTAATATATTTTGGCTTTTATGAAAGAGGAAGTTTTACAGTGAAACATGCTCCATCAGCTATATTCTTTACACTTAAAYATCCTTTCATATTTTTCTCAATAATGATTTTAGACATATAAAGCCCAATACCTGTTCCTTGCCCTGCGAACTTAGTTGTAAAGTAAGGGTCATATATTTTCGTTTTAATCTCATCAGCAACCCCTCCTCCATTATCACCTATATTTATATATGCATTTTCCTCATCAGAAGCTACTTCAATGGTAATTTGCTTATCTTTCGTCTCATTAGTTATCATTGCATCTTTAGCATTATTTAGAATTATTAGCAGGACCTGCTGTAACTCATTTTGAACATTATGGACATTAACAGTTTCATCAAGTTTCAAAGTGACTTTAATACCAGAATGTTCTAAGGTAGGTCTTACAATTGCTAAAATATTCTCAATGGCACTATAGAGTTGATAAGTCTTTTCTTCTTTATCACTTTTATAGTAGTTTCTAAAGTCATCAATCGTATCTGACATATATTTTATACTATTCTCTATACTATCATGAGTCTTTAAAAAATCATCTTCTTCCAGCGTATTAAGCTGATGTTTGAAATAAAGATTTTGATTTAAAAGCCCTAAGTCATTTAAGGGCTGTCTCCATTGATGTGCTATCTGTTCTATCATCTCACCCATAGATGCAAGTCTTGATTGTTCGGTCAAGATCTTATCTTTTTCTCTCTCTTTTTTTAGRGCAATTGCTACGGCATTTTGCAGATTTTTATTGTGGTTTTGAAGCTTATTTGTATATTCATCCTGCAGACGTTTAAAACGTTCAGCTAAAGCTCCGGAGAGAAGAATCATATCAATAACAGATGCTATCTGCTGGGCATATTTCATAATAATATAACCAGACATAAGATTGAATTTAGTAAGAGTAAAGAGTATAGTCCCTATCAAAAATATACCCCAGCCAAGTACAAAAAGTCTGATAGAGTAATAGTCCTTTTTAATAACCATAAGACCGGCAATAAACAGTGCGGTAGGAACACCAATTGCAAGTATAGCTCCGAGAATTATAGTGTTACTATAGGGAAGAACAACAGAAGCTGCAATACCAATAACGGAGATATATTTCAAGGGCTGAAGTAGATATTTGTTATAGCGTGGAATATTTATTTCTGCTCTTAATAGAGCCTGCGAAAAAAGCATCAGTAAAAAAGTACTGGTAWATATAAAAAAGACTATACTTTTTTCTTTCATCCACTGGTTGTCCTGCCATAGATATAACATTCCTAAACCATCAAAAGATAGTTGCCATAGAGCATAAGAGATTACAAAAGAGACATATAAGATATAAATTTTCTCTCGTGTATAGATATAAGTAACACTATTGTAAAGAATCAGAATAAGTAAGATTCCGTAATACATTCCCGTTAATGTCTGGTTTAGATGCGTAGTCTCTAATAGTGGTTTTGAGCTAATAATCTGCATCGGTACAAACATAGAACCAGTTGTTTGTACTTTCATATAAAGAGTATAAGTGCCAAGTGAATCAGTAGGCAAAGAAAAAAGTAGTTTATTCTGCTCTACATCCCTCTGGACTTCACTGTTTAAGTCACCGCTCTCTTTATGAATAATAAGCTTATTTTTTTCATCAAAAACGTAGATATCTACAAAGTCCAACAGAGCATAGTCAATATTTAGCCACCACTCCTTACTTTTCATAGATTCATTATATTTATATTGTAGTTTGAACCAATATGTCTGTGTTGAAAATCCAAAATTAGGAATATCTTTTTTATGAGATATAAACTTTTGAGTGCGTATATCTTCTATAGTCTGGTTAGCTTTTTCATCCACATAATACTCAATACTATGTCCAAGGTTATAAGCTGTTTCATTTTGCTTAATAATTAAGACATCATTAGAAAATAGAAAAGTTATTAAAAATAGTAATATAAAAATATGTTTCATTTAATCTCCAGGAATAAAAGAATTATACATTAATAATATTAAACCTTTTTTAATTATTGACATCTTTTTTCTAAAGTGATACCATACCGTTATATATTTTTATATACAAAGGTCTAGGGTGGAAATAGAAGGTCGTATCTGGTTTAAAAAAGAAGGTAAAAACTTATTGGGTAATGGTAGAGTTGAACTTCTTGAAAAAATTGATGAGTTTGGTTCTATATCAAAAGCCTCTAAAGCTATGAAGATGAGCTATAAAGCTGCTTGGGATATGGTAGATGCTATGAACAACCTCTCAGACAAACCTCTAGTAGAGAAAGTCACAGGTGGTAAAAATGGTGGCGGTACACAGATAACCAAAGATGGAAAATCCCTTATTAACACATTTAAAAAGTTTAAAGAGTTTTATAACACTCTGCTTAATGAAGTAGATGAGAATGAACTTAGCAGTGACAACCACCTCTCACTCATACGCAAACTACATATGAAGAGCAGTTCTAGAAACATGATTAGTGGGCATATAAAAGAGTTTAATACAGCTGAGTATAACACTAAAATAGAGCTAAGCATCTCTGATGACATCTCACTCTATGCAATCATTCCAACGGCAACATTTCTAGATATGAATCTAAAAAAAGACAATAAAGTTTTTGCAATTGTTCAAGAGAGTTCTATCATGCTATCCACTGAGAAACCTCATGGCATCAGCGCTAGAAACATCCTCAAAAGTACTATTTCAGCTCTTAAGACAGATGCTGTAAGTAGCGAGGTAAAGCTATCTATCGGAAAAAACACTCTAACCTCAGCAATTAGCAATGACTCATTGGAATCACTCAACCTAAAGATAGGTCAAGAGGTATATGCGATTATCAAAGCTACAGATATTATTATCAGCATCTAAGGAAATTTAATGAAAAAAATATTAACACTACTACTTCTTAGCATCTCAGTAGTATACGGGGGAACTATAAGTATAGCTGTAGCAGCGAATGTAAGCTATGCAATAGATGACCTGAAAAAAGAGTTCAAAAAGACTCATCCAAATACAAAAGTTCGTGTAATTTTGGGAAGCAGTGGCAAATTAACAGCACAGATAAAACACGGCGCTCCATATGATTTGTTTATGTCAGCAAATATGAAACATCCAAAAGCGTTATATCGAGAAAAAATAGCGCTAACAGAACCTGTTGTTTATGCTTTGGGCTCATTAGCGCTATTAAGTAACAAAAATAGAGATTTTAGTAATGGAATCTATCTACTTCAAAGTAAAAAAATATATAAAATAGCTATTGCAAATCCAAAAACTGCTCCTTATGGAATAGCAGCTATGGAAGCTCTTACAAATGCAAAGATTAAAAAGAGTCTTAGAAGCAAATTTGTTTATGGAGAGTCAATATCTCAAACTGTATCTTACGCTGTTACCGCAGCAGACATAGGAATCATCGCAAAATCTTCACTATATTCTAAAAACATGTCAAGATATAAAAAAAATATAAACTGGGTAGCAATAGATGCAAAACTATATACTCCCATAAAACAAGGTATTGTAATGTTAAAAGAGGACAAAGAGGTAAAAGCTTTTTATGATTTTATACTCTCAGCAGATGCAAAGAAGATATTTAAAGAGTACGGATATTTACTACCATGAATAAGTTTATATCTAAAATAACAAAAATCCAAAGCGTAGAGAATCTAAACATAGTTAACTTCGACTTCTGCTCTCAAAATCTAAGCATGATGAGTCTCGATCTAAATGAAAAAGTAAAAGTTGGATGCCAAGTAGTTCTAACTGCAAAACCAACTCACATAGCCATAGCAAAAGAGTTTAGTGGAAATATTAGTTACTCAAACCAGCTAAAAGCAAAGATAATACATATAAACAACGGAGAGCTTTTAAGCAGTATAAAACTAAGCAGTGGAGATGCTACTTGTGAGAGTATCATAACTAAAAACTCATCCCTCAGAATGGACTTGAAAGTCGGTGACGATGTTACTCTCTTCATAAAAGCCAGTGAGTTGTCAATAAAAGAGGTAATAGAATGTTAGAGATGCTAAGTGCCATCGAGTTCGCTCCTTTTGCTCTATCATTTAAACTAGCTGGAATTACTACGCTCATACTCTTTGTATTATCTTTGCCCCTAGCTTGGTGGCTCTCTCAAACCAGTTCTAAAAGTAAACCTGTTCTAGAAGCTATAACTGCTCTTCCTATAGTTTTGCCTCCATCTGTTTTAGGTTTTTACATTCTTATAGCTCTATCTCAAAACTCTCCTATCGGCGCTTTTTTTGATGAATACTTTGGAATAAGACTGGTTTTCAACTTTACAGGACTTGTCATTGCAAGCTCTTTTTACTCACTTCCATTTATGGTTCAACCTCTCCAAAGCGGCTTTGAGTCTATAAACAAAAATATGATAGAAGCTTCATACATAAGTGGAAAAAGTAAGGTAGAGACCATAATAAAAGTAGCCCTTCCAAATATGAAACCAGCACTTATAACTGCGATAATCGTGACATTTGCTCACACTGTCGGAGAGTTTGGAGTAGTTCTTATGGTAGGTGGAAGTATTCCAGATGAAWCAAAGGTAGCATCTGTAGCTATCTATGAAATGGTTGAGATCATGGACTACGGTTCTGCACACATATACAGTGCTATGATGGTAATTATGAGCTTCATAGTTCTTTTAAGTGTTTACATTTTTAACCATAAAAACAATAATAAGTTTGCTGGGTTTCATAGATAATAAGTTTATGAAAATCATACTTCGCTATAAGTACAAAAACAAGCATAATAGTACTTATGCAGAAGGACTAAATAGAAGTTCGTTAGAAATTATGATATCCTTTTTTAAAAATATTTGTCGCAGGAGAAACTATAGATGGAACTAGTTTATTTATGGGTAGAAGATTATAAGAATATAAAAAAGCAAGGCTTTAATTTTTCTCCTAGATTTGAGTGTGAGTTTGATGATGAAACAAAAGAATTAACAATAGATGAAAAAAAAGATTATGTAAGTATCTTTCCTGATAATATAAATGTTACTGCTATTGTTGGGGAGAATGGGAGTGGAAAGAGTAGTATAATAAAATTACTTTTACTTTTAATATATTTTAAAAAAAACAAGAATAATATACATAAAAAATATGAAATTACTTATATAAGACAAGAG
>NVRL01000014.1 GCA_002732645.1 Sulfurimonas sp.
TCTCCCTAAAGGAGTTCAAGAAGATTATCTTAAAACTCTATCTTTACTTTTGCAAGAAGAGTACCAAACATTTTTAGCATCTCGTTTGGGTGGTTTGGGTGTTAGTCCATCTCTTGTTAGGACAGGACATACATCTGCTGAAAAAAATGATCCACTTATTCAAAAAAACACTCATAAAGATCCGTGGGAACTTAGTTTGATAAAAACAGTTTTAGAGCATCCCGAGTTAGTAGATCAGATGTTGGATGTTATTGACCCATTGTTTTTACAGTTCCATTCAAGAGAGTTCGAATTATCACTACAAGGTAGGTTAGATGAACCTTCTTTGATGGCTATCTCTATTGATGGGCTGATACAGCCTCTAAGAGATGAAGAGTCTCTAAAAGCCGAACTCATTGCATTTTTAACAAAACACTATGAGAGAGAGTTAAGAAAGATAAATATACAGACTAATATGTCTTTTGAGCAAAAGGCTTTTTATATTCGTAAGTTTCGTGGAAAAATCTCAAAATTAAAACGAGGTGAGTTAGTAGCTTATAGAGACTAAAGCAACTCTGTTTATTTATTAATTAATGGTAAAATTTTAAAATAAAATGAGGTGAACTGGCTGCCTCAAGAAAGGAAATACAGTGAAAGCGATAGCACTATTTAGTGGCGGATTAGACTCAACCTTAGCGATGAAGCTAATAATAGACCAAGGTATAGATGTTCTTGCAGTAAATATCTCTACTGGCTTTGGTAGTACTAAAGATAGACTTGAACATATGAAAAACATGTGTGATCAAGTTGGTGCAGAGCTTAAAATTATTGATATTCAGAGTGAGTTCTTACAAGATGTTTTGTTCGATCCAAAACATGGTTATGGAAAAAATTTCAATCCTTGTATAGATTGCCATGCTAAGATGTTCGCTGTTGCTAAAAGAATCATGGAAGCAGAAGGTGCAAGCTTTTTACTGAGTGGTGAAGTTATGGGACAACGTCCTATGAGCCAAAATAAAGATGCTCTTCAAACAGTTCTCAATGAGAGTAACTGTGATGGACTTCTTCTTCGTCCAATGTCTGCAAAGATGCTAACACCGACTATCGCTGAGACAAATGGATGGGTAGATAGAGAAAAACTTGAAGGTATTACAGGAAGAAGCCGAGAGAGACAGTTAGAGTTGGCAAAAGAAATTGGACTTGATAATTTTGAATCACCTGGTGGAGGATGTCTTTTAACTGATGAAAACTTTTCTAAAAAAATAGTTGACTTTATAAAGTATGATCAGTTTGAAGTAAAAGATATCTCCGTTATGAAGTTTGGTCGTCATCTAAGACTTCCTGATGATGCTAAGCTTGTCGTTGGAAGAAATAAAGATGAAAATCAGCATCTTCAAAATATAGATAACAATAAATATTATCATGCTAAAACAATCGGCATCCCTGGACCTCATGCTCTTCTTAGCAAAAATGCAACCGAAGCTGATATGGAGTTAGCTACTAGGATTATTCTTAGTTATACAAAAGCTGACCCGCTTAAGAGCTATAGTGTTGCTTATGATGAAACACAACAATGTAATTTTCCATTACAAACTCGTGCAGAGGCAAATAAATTTAACATATTATAATTTTTTAGTTATACTAATGAGATATAAATAAAGGAGTTTCAATGGCTGGCATTCACTTTCAATTTGAAGATTTTAAACAACTTCTTCGTTTAAATATAGGTATAGCTGATAGGCTAGATGAAAATCGTGCTGAGAGTTTCACGATACTTTATTGTGATTTTAGTGAGATAGAAAATGTGGTAATTTCCGGGGCTTTAGAAGAGATACTTAGAACTTCTGATACTATAGCTAACCATGCAAAAGACTATTTCTTTGTTCTGCCATATACTGATAAATACGGTGCTGATRYKSTRMRAWWWMYCYTTGATACTAAACTTGATACGTTTTTGAACTCGTTTTTGATTAGTTATCCAGTGGATGGTGAGAGTGCTGAAGAAATAACAGGAGTGCTTCAAACTAGTGTTAAACACTTTTGTAAAAAAGATCTAGAATATCTAGATATATTAAAGTAGTTAAGTCTACTTAAAGCGGTAGGTTTTAGAGTTTTTATAAAACTCTATGGCGTCCGAAATTTTCTGCTCTTTATAAATCTTCTTATCACAAACTAACCTACATTTTATTTTTGGATTGTTAGCTGCTTGCACATTTTCAGTGCTCTTCTTTGTCTCATACGCGAACAATTCAAAGCTGTTAGACTCTGGCGACTCAAATGGACTTATTGCAAACAGTAGTGCTGGGATAAAAATGAAAACTATATTTCTCATAGGCACAATATCGACTTAAAGAGAAATGTTTTTAACAGTAAATGTAAAGATATTGGAATAATTAATGCTTTAATATATGAAAACTGCCTATTTTAGGCTATATAAGGAGCTAAAGATGATTTCATTAGAAACAAAAACTGATGCAACTACATCTTCGCCTCTCGGTCTGTCAACACCTGATGAAGAGCCAACCCTTTCCTTTTCACAACTCCTAAAAGGGGCAGGTGAAAAGGATGGAAAGGTTATCCAAAACGGTGCTTTAGTCTTATCTCTAAGTGATGAAAAAGATACAAAAGCATCTTCTAAGGCTGATACACTTCTTTCACTTTTAAAAGGTAAAGAAGCTACAGAGAGTGATATTCTTGGAAAGTCGGTACTAGAACATACAAAAGAATCTTTAGAGCTAAACCCTAAAATAACACAAACAATGACTACTCAAGAGATAAAAGCTTTAGTCTTAGATGCGAAACAATATTTAAAGTCAAAAATTTTAGATAGTGATGCATATAAACAATCACAAATAAAAGAACTGCCTAAAACACTTAAAGGTTTAGCAGCTTTAGCGAAAAATTTTGGGATTGATATCTCTAAGGTTAGTATAGAAGAAGTTCAGATTAAAGCTACCTCTCTTGGTAATGAAAAAACAGATGTAAAAACTCTTTCAACAAAAGAAGTGAATGAAAATAAAGTATCTGATAAACCAGAGCTTAAAACCCAAACAGCTATAGTTAAAGAACAAAAAAATGATATTAAAGCTCATGGTAAAACACAAGATATAGATATAGATAGAGTAGAAGATAAAAAAGTAGATGTTAAAAATGTAGTTGAGTCTACAAAACAGACTCCGCTATTTAAAGCTCAAGATGCAAAAGAGCATACAACTGAGCAGATAGTTACAGTTAAACAGTTTAAAATTGAAGAAAAAACTCCAAAAGAAAAAGCAGATGAAACACTAAAACTTCTTCTTCGTGGTGAAAAACCTTCAGTAGCTAACAATGGACTAACAGCAGACTTCTCCGTTGCAACAGCAAGAGTTCTTGCTCCAACTGCTATGAGTGATGCAACAAAATCTTTAGAGTCACTTCTGCGCGGAGATACAACTGATTCAAACACTGCTTCAAAGATAGATGGACTAACAACTCATAAATCTGATAGTTTTGAAGTAAAACTAAATGAAGCAAAACAGATGATTAAATATATTTCACAAGATGTGAAAACTGCTATAGAAGACTACAAGTCTCCATTTACAAGAGTGAAAATTCAACTTAACCCTCAAAAACTTGGTGAAGTTGACCTTACTATAGTTCAAAGAGGTAAAAATCTTCATATAAATATTAGCTCAAATAACACAGCGATTAATACACTCTCTATGAATGTAAATGAGTTAAAAACTCAGCTGAGTAATAGTGGAATAAATAATGCTACATTAAACTTTAATAACTCTTCACAAAATAGTGATCAAGGTGCTTCGCAACAGCAAAATCACCAAAAGCAGAAAGAGGCTCATGAAGAATATGGGATCCTCGGGCAATTTGACAATGAAGAAAACAACGAAGAGATTTTAAGCTCTTTAGAAATCGTAGTTCCGAACTACGCTTAAAGGATACGAGATGGCTATTAATTCAGTAGGTGATAACCTTGCAACAAATGGAACAGTTAATACAGCTACGGCAGTAGAAGATAAAACGACTCTAGGTAAAGATGATTTCTTAAAGCTACTTTTAGTTGAGCTTCAACATCAAGATCCGACTGAGCCTATGGATAGTGAGAAAATTTTAAGTCAAACTTCTCAACTTGCTACTTTAGAATCAGCGCAAAACACTAATAATGCTTTAGAGAAATTAGCTGCTTCTTTGGGTGTTTCACAACAATTCTCAACTATAGCTGCAATAGGTAAAACTGCAGATTTAGGCAGTAATGCTATTGCTCATGATGAAGGCTCTACTAGTTCATTTGAAGTTTATTTTCCACAAGATATTAAAACTGGTACTGTGGAAATTCTAGATAATGAGGGTAATATTGTAGCTACAATAAATATTGATATGGAAGATGAAGATGGGGATGCCATAGATCAAAAAAAATCAGGTGTATATCAGTTTGATTGGAATGGTGAACTTTCGAGTGGGAGTGGTGCTGACAGTGGAATATATTATATTACTTCAAGTTATACTAATCCGGATGGAGAAGCTTTAAACACTAGAATGGGAACCTACCCTATAGAAGCGGTAAGATTTGAAGATGGAAAAGCACTTGTTAAAGTTGGTTCAAACTATGTTCCATTAGATAATATAAAAGAAATTTATTAAAACTTTAGTCGCCAAAGCGACGTAAAACAAATTTAAAGGAGTTAGTTATGATGACTCAAGCTTTTTATACTGGAATATCTGGTATTAAATCTAACCAGGGTGGTATAGATATCGTAGCAGATAATCTGGCAAATATTTCAACTGTAGGTTTTCGCGGATACAACACTGAGTTTGCATCTATGTTTGAAAATTCTCTAAATACAACTGCAAGTAATTCAAGTACAGCAAGTAGTATTGGTGCAGGTGTTCAGCTTCAAGCTGCAACGATGAACAAAGATCAGGGTGTTATCCAGCTCTCAGACCAAAGCACAGACCTGGCTATAGTTGGAAATGGTTGGTTTGGTATTCAAGGATCAGCAGATGTTGATAATATGTATACACGTGCAGGTAATTTTACATTTGATGTAGACAATGATCTTGTAACGCCTGATGGATATTATGTACTTGGTACGATGGGTGGAAATATAAGTGATAGTAATGTACTAACAGGGATTATGGCCGAGGTTAAGCTAGGCGAAGTTGGTTCTCAAGAGAAACTACGTTTTCCTAAAAGTCTTACTTATCCTCCAGTAGCATCTACAACTGCTAAATTTATTGGTAATATTGGTTCTGATGATGAAGTAAGAACTATAGGTGCAGGGGTTGTAGACGGGTTTAATAATAAAAATCATTTAAGACTATCTTTTACAAGATCAGTTCCACAAGTTTTACCTGGTAGTCAGTGGGAGGTTACTGCGACGACACAAACACTTGACGGTAATACTATATATGATACACAAACAGGTGTTGCAAACTTTGATGCCAAAGGTGGGTTAATCTCAACCACTCTTACTAGCATCGATAATAATGGCTCTCCAGTTGCAATTGATTTAGGAAGTGGTTTTGATGGTGTTGTATCTATTAGCAATATCCCAATTAGTGCTTCTAGTTTATCTGATGGAACCATTGGTGGTGACCTTGCAGGCTACAGTGTAAATAAAAATGCAGAAGTAATTGCTACATTTACAAATGGTCTTCAGAGTAGTGTTGGAAAAATCGCAGTTTAKCACTTTAGAAATGAGCAGGGACTTGATCGTGCAAGTGGAGCTAGGTTTTTTGAAGGAAGTAACAGTGGAAGCCCTATTTTTTATAAAGACGCAAATGGTGAAAATATTATCGGTACAGATATAGTAAACTTTAATCTTGAAGGCTCAAATGTCCAGATGACAACAGGATTAACTGATCTTATTATTTTTCAAAGAGCATATGATGCAAATTCTAAGTGTATAACTACAGCAGACCAGATGATGCAAAAAGCCTTGCAAATGGATGCATAAAGCATCCTCCCTCTTTAAACTTTTTCTCTTTAACTAACATAACAAACTAACAAACTAAATTTTCACTACTTTCAAAGTTGGCACACTAAATGCTAGATATCTATACTAATAGATAAAAAGGACAAATTATGTTAAAGTCACTTTTCTCCGGTGTTTCCGGACTACAATCGCACCAAATTGCGATGGATGTAGAGGCAAATAATATTGCAAATGTTAACACTGTAGGTTTTAAATACTCTCGTGCAAACTTTYCAGACCTTTTAGCTCAAACAAAGGCTATCGCTACAGCTCCTCAAGGTTCTCTAGGTGGTAAAAATCCTGTTCAAGTAGGACTTGGATCTACTGTAAGCTCTATGACTCGTATTTTCTCACAAGGCTCAGTTCAAAACTCTGATAAAAATACAGATGTTGCGATTCAAGGAGATGGTTTTTACATAGTCTCTCCAGATGGTGGTAACACATACAAATATACTCGTGCGGGTGACTTTAAATTTGATGCAGGTGGAAACTTTGTTGATAACAATGGTTTTGTTACACAAGGTTGGTTAAGAGATCCTATATCAGGAAAGGTTGATTCCACTGCACCTATTACAGATATCAATATTCCACCAGGACTTACAACTCCAGCAAGTGCAACAAAAGAAGTTGTTTTAAAGTCAAACCTTAATTCTGGTCCTAGGGTTGAGAGTTTTTCTCCTGCTTATGAAGTTAAGTCAGGAGCCAGTAATATTCAACCTGCAGCAATTGATGCTAATGGAAATGCAATTTCAGCAGGTAACATAGGTGTAATGTTCAATGAAGTTGGAGAGGCCTTTTCTCTTCAACAAGACCAAGGTGTATGGGTTTCATTCTTAAGTTCAAGCTTGACAGCAGGTACAGTTATAGCTAATGTAGCCTTAGATGTGACATTTAATATAGATCCTGAGATGGGTATTGCCGGTAATGCTGTAAATATTACAGCAGCTGCAGGTGCAACAGTAGCTGAGACAGCAAATAATTACGTATCTGCTATTAATGCTCAAAGTTCAATTACAGGGGTTACAGCATCTGTTGATGCAGCTAATGAAATAACATTAGTAAATACAAATGGGTCAAGTTCTGCTTCACATAATATAAACTTTGCTGTTACCTCTGGTTCAGGGATGACAGCTGGTACAAGCACTACTGCGCATAGATACCAATACAATACATCTTCAGCTGCGAGTGTTGTCGGTGGAGATAAAACATTTACATCTATGGCAGATTTGAGARAATGGATGGAAGATGAGGCTAACAATCAAGGTGGTGCAACTAATGGTATTACAATTGCAGTGAATGATGCAGGAAAATTTGTAATACAAAATCCAAATAACGGTGTAGATGATTATGATATGAACCTTAAGGTAACAGCATACACTAATAAGACATCTGGTTCAGTTATAACTGAAAATGTACGTTTTACTAGAAATATGGAAGCTCTAAATTCTGTTCTACCTCAGGCTAGTGGTGGTCAAGCATTTTCTCAAAGTTTTAATGCAGCTACACACTCTAGTTCAATAGATGTTTTTGATTCACTAGGTTCAAAACATACACTTAGAATGGAGTTTAGAAAAACTGCACTTGATTTATCAACTGGTAGTACATGGTCTATGCTTGTGAGTGTTCCTGCTCCTGCAACCATTGACACAACTGCACCGTTTGACGAGAAAGTAGGTTCTATTCGTTTTAATAACGATGGTTCATTGGCGACTTATAATCCTCCAAATATCTCTTTCTCTGGTAACAATGGTTCTGCACCGGATCAGCAAGTAACACTTAGTTTTGGTACTGCAAATTCATTTGACGGTATGACAAGTTTTGATAGTAAATCTTCTACATCAGGTATCTCCCAAGATGGCTATACAGGTGGTGATTTAGTTGGTATTAGAATCGATCAAAGTGGTACTTTAGTTGGTTCATTTTCAAATGGTAGATCATTTGGTCTTGCACAAATAGGTATGGCTAAGTTTACAAATAATGAGGGTCTTTCAACTGAGGGTGGGAATATCTTTATTCAAACTGCCAACTCAGGTGATCCTATTATCGGTACTGCTGCAACAGCAGGTCGTGGTTTCATTCAAGCAGCGGCTCTAGAGGCTTCAAATGTTGACCTCTCTCGTGCACTTACTCAGCTTATTATTATCCAAAGAGGTTTTCAGGCAAATGGTAAAACAATTACTACGTCTGACCAACTTCTTCAGACTTTAATTGGGTTGAAAAACTAATATAGGTTTTTAACCCCTTTCCTCTTTCCACGCTATGCGTGGGAGTACCAAGAACAAATAAATTTTTCGATATAATTCCTTTAATATTTCACAAGGAATTTTTATGCAATTCTCCGCTCCACTAAAATCAAACTCAAAAAAAGTAATGTTACTTGGTTCTGGTGAACTAGGTAAAGAAGTAGCTATCGAAGCTCAAAGACTAGGTCTTGAAGTCGTAGCCGTTGATAGATATCAAAATGCACCTGCTCATCATGTAGCACACCGTTCTTACGTTGTAAATATGCAAGATAAAGATGCTCTTTTAGAGATCATCTACCGTGAAAAGCCTGACTATATYYTKCCTGARATMGARGCYATYTCTATAGATGCTCTTTTTGCAGCAGAAGACAAGGGTTATAACGTTATTCCAAATGCATCTGCAGTTAGTAAGACTATGAACCGTAAAAATATTCGTACATTTGCMGCAGAAGTTCTTGAGCTGAAAACAGGTCCTTATGAGTTTGTAACTACTGAAGATGGACTTAGAGAAGCGTCYAAGCGTATGGGATATCCTTGTGTTATCAAACCTGTTATGAGTTCATCAGGTCACGGGCAGAGTGTGTTGAAGTGTGAAGAAGACGTTCCTAAGTCTTGGGAGATTGCTAAAGAGGCACGTGGAGATGCAAGTGAGTTAATCGTTGAAGCATTTGTTGATTTTGATTATGAAATTACTATGTTAACAGCTAGAAATGGCAAAGAGACTATTTTTTGTGAACCTATTGGTCATGAACAAAGAGATGGCGACTATGTGTTTTCATGGCAGCCAATGCAGATGAGTGAAATTGCAAAACAGAAGTCTGAGGAGATGGCTAAGACTATTACCGATGGTCTTGGTGGTCGCGGTCTTTTTGGTGTAGAGCTATTTATAAAAGGTGATGAAGTTTATTTCTCAGAAGTAAGCCCTCGACCGCACGATACTGGAATGGTTACTCTTATTACTCAGTCTCAAAGTGAGTTTGCTCTGCACCTAAGAGCTGTTCTTGGTCTTCCTTTAGGATTTACTTTTTATGGAGATGGTGCATCTGCGGCATTTAAATCAACTAAGCATAACTATGCTCCAGTAGTTGAGGTAGATGATTCTCTCTTTAGCGATAACTCATTTGTAAGAGTTTTTTCTAAACCTGAAACTCATGAGGGCAGACGTCTTGCAGTTGCTCTTGTTTTTGATGAAGTTGAAAAAGCACTAGAGAAATCACGTGAGCTGATAGAAAAAGTAAGTGACGCGTAAATGAAAATAGTTCTTCTAGATGCTCTTACTTTTGGAGATACAGACTTAGGCGGGTTTGATTCTTTGGGTGAAGTTGTAGTTCATCAAACAACATCTCCAAGTCAAGTACAAGAACGTATAACAGATGCAGATGTTATCGTAACTAACAAGATTGTTATAAGTGATGAACTTATGGCAAAAGCTCCAAGCCTAAAGCTTATATGTATCGCTGCAACTGGTATGAATAACGTCGACCTTGAAGCAGCTGCTAAAAGAAAGATTGAAGTAAAAAATGTAGCTGGATATTCTACAGACTCAGTTATTCAACATACTTTTTCGATGCTCTTCTTTCTGATGACTCACTCAAAATATTATGATGAATATGTAAAAAGTGGAGCATATTCAAAAAGTCCTATTTTTACAGATGTATCAAAATCATTTTTTGAAGTAAAAGGTAAAAAGTGGGGAATCATAGGTCTTGGTTCTATAGGTCGTGGTGTTGCAAATATCGCATCTGCTTTTGGAGCTGAAGTTTCTTACTACTCTACAAGCGGAGTTAATAGAACCCAAGACTTTGGGCGCACAACAATAGATGAGCTTTTAAAGAGTTGTGACATTATCTCTATTCATGCACCTCTTAATGATAAAACAAACAACCTTTTGGATTATGAACAGTTGTTAACTTGTAAAGATGGAGCTATAATTTTAAACCTAGGGCGCGGTGGTATCGTCAATGAAGAGGCTATTGCAAAGATTATTGATGAGAAAAATATATCTTTTGGTTTAGATGTTTTAACACGTGAGCCAATGGTTCCAAACCATCCACTCTCTTGCGTAAAAAATAGAGAAAATCTATACATCACTCCTCATATTGCTTGGGCATCTGTTGAAGCAAGAGATAGCCTGATTGCATCTGTTATTGAGAATATTGCATCACTGAAATAGCTCTTTTCTTTTCTGCTTTTTTAGCAGCAACGATCTTTCCTTTTTCTTCCGAAGTAGCATTTATTGCTGCCTTGGCAAATGATATGCCTATTCTTAATGCAATGGTTTTTGCATCTAGTGGAAATATATTAGCTATTATAGTTAACTATTGGCTGGGTTACTGGCTTTATGAAAAAACAAAAACAAAACTAGAACTTTCAAAAACTGGAACTAAAAGCTTAGAGTATGGTCATAAGCATGGTTACTTTATACTTTTATTTACTTGGTTACCAGTTATTGGAGACCCACTAACACTTGTCGCAGGTGTTCTTAGACTAAAATTTATATGGTTTCTTATAGTAGCGGGCACCCTTAGAATAGCAAGGTACTACTTTCTAACTCTTGTGGTATAATAAAAACCATGAAAACGCTCTTATTATTAGTAATCTTTATATCCTCACTTATTGCAGCCCAAAAACCATTAGATAAAGTATCTCTGCAACTTATGTGGTTAGATCAGTTTCAATTTGCCGGATATTATATGGCAAAAGAGAAGGGTTTTTACGAAGATTTTGGCTTAGATGTAGATATAAAAAAATTTAAATATAAAATGAACACAGTAGAAGAAGTTATTAGTGGAAGGTCTACTTTCGCTGTTGGACGTTCAAGTCTGATAAAATCACGTTCAGATGGTAAAAAAATAATACTTCTCTCTGCCATCTTTCAGTCATCGCCATTTGTATTAGTCTCTCTAAAATCATCAAATATAAATAATGTCAAAGATTTTGCACATAAAAAGTTAATGCTTACAAAAAATGCAGTTGGATCTGCATCTATTAGAGCGATGATAATGTCAAACGGTGCGGAAGATACAGAGATGATATTTAAAGAGCATAACTTTAACCTTGAAGAGCTTATAGATGGTAGAGTAGATCTTTATGCAGGATACATATCAAATGAACCATATAATTTACAAAAGCGTGGGATTCCATATAAAATATTTTCTCCAAAGAATGAGGGTTTTGATTTTTACAGTGATCTTCTTTTTACATCAGAACAAGAACTGCATCTTAATCCAGAGAGGGTAGATAAGTTTAAAAAGGCTTCACTTAAAGGATGGAATTATGCATTTAATAACATCGATGAAACAGTAAAGCTAATTCATTCAAAATATAATTTTCAAAAAAAAAGTATAGAAGCTCTTGTCTTTGAAGCTAAAGAGCTGAAAAAGCTTGCATATACGGGTAATGTAAAACTTGGAAATATAAGTGAAAAAAAGATTCTTAGAATATTTGATGTATATAAGATTATGGGTCTTGCAAGAAATAATCTAGATGTACATGAGTTTATATTCGATAGTTCATCTAGTGTTATAAGTGCAAAAGAACAAAAGTATTTAAGAAGTAAAAAAGAGATAAAGATATGTGTTTTACCATCATCTTTACCTTATAGCGGGATAGATAATGGTGAATTTGTAGGAATTGGAGCTGGGATACTTAAAGTAGTAGCTCAGCATATCTCCATTCCTTTTAAACTCGTACATACTACTTCATGGAAAGAATCTTTAGAGAGAGCTAAAAATGGAGAGTGTGATTTATTACCGATAATTGAAAGCACATCATTAAGAAAAGAATATATAAAATTTACAACATCATATTTTGAAGATTCTTTAGTCGTAGTAACTGATAGTACAAAGAATTATATACTTGATATAAATACAATTTTAGATAAAGAGTTTTCAATAGTAAAAGGCTATTCTTACATAGAGACTCTTCGTAAAAAATATCCAAGCATTAAACTCAATATTGTTCAAAACAGAAAAGAGGGCTTTATAGGTGTGCAAAGCGGTAGATACTATGGTCATATAGATATGATGATGTCTTCAGCTTATTATATGCAACACTATTCAAATGTAAACTTGAAGATTGCGGGACAGTTTGAAGATGGTGTAAAGATAAGCTTTGGTATTAGAAAAGATGATGAAATGCTCTTTGGGATATTCGAAAAAATCGCAAAGAATTTGAAACCTAAAGATATTCAAAAAGTTTTAAATGAATGGGTCTCTATTAACTATACAAATGCTACTGATTATGAGTATATAAAAAAAATATTTATATTTATTCTTATTTTGGCGGCTGTATTTTTATATAGACAGTACCTTTTAAAAAAGAAAAATCAGGAATTGGAAAAACTCCAAGGAGAACTTGTAGAGCTAAATAAATCACTAGAATCAAAGGTAGCAGATGCAGTTGCTGAGATAGTGAAAAAAGATGCATATCTACTGCATCAATCACGTTTGGCTCAAATGGGTGAGATGCTAAGTATGATCGCTCATCAGTGGAAGCAGCCACTAAGTTCCATATCTGCGATGCAGATAGCTATTAGAATGGCTATAGAACTTGAGAAGTATGACTTAAGTGATGAGAAACAAAGAAAAGAGTTTTTAGAGTTTATACATCAAAAGCTGGATAAAATAGGTGCTAATACACAAAACCTAAGTCAAATAATTTCAAACTTTAGTGATTTTTATAAACCAAATAAAAAATCAGAGGTTATGCTTTTGGATGATGTCATCATTAAAGCATGTAATCTTGTTGAAGACAGTATGGATGTAAATAATATTAGGGTGAGTATAAGCCTACACTCGGAGTCTCTTGTTAGACTGCATGAGAATGAATTTATGCAAGTTATACTAAATCTTTTAAGTAATGCAAAAGAGCAGCTAGTTAATAAAAATATTGAAAATGCGATAGTAAGACTTAAAAGTTATGATGAGGAAAATTACTCTATTTTAGAGATAAGTGATAATGCCGGTGGAATTGATGAGAAGATAATATCTAATATATTTGATCCATATTTTTCTACAAAACTTGATAAGAATGGTACAGGTTTAGGACTTTACATGTCAAAAAATATTATAGAGGACTACCATAATGGTAGCATAAGTGTTATAAATGATAAAGACGGAGCACTCTTTATTATAAAAATTCAAGCGGAAGATATAGTGTAAATAATGTTTAAGCTCTTAATCATTAGTYTGTTATCAATAAACCTATTTGCAGTTGAAGCGATAACTCCTATCCCTTTAACGATGCTGTATGATAAACAAAAAGCCCAACTTGGAAAGAAAATATTTTTTGATCCAATCATATCAAAAGATGGGACTATCTCTTGTTCTTCGTGTCATGACTTACCTGGAAGCGGGGCAAATAACACAGCATATTCATTCGGGGTAGATGCAAGAGAGGGAATTATTAACTCCCCGACAGTTTTAAATGCTGTTTYTAATTTTGCTCAGTTTTGGGATGGTAGAGAGAAAAATTTAAAAGATCAATCTAGAGGACCTATAAGCAATCCTCTGGAGATGGACACAACTCTCAAAGATGTTCTTCGAAAGTTAAATAAATCATCATATAAAAAAGAGYTWWWWACTNTTNACWGAACAGCTGCAAATGAAGATAACCTAATGGAGGTTATAGCAGAGTTTGAAAAAGCACTAACTACTCCAAACTCAAGGTTTGATAAGTATCTTAGAGGCGATATAGATGCCATAAATGAGCAAGAAAAAAGAGGTTATAAAAAGTTCAAAGATATAGGCTGTATAAGTTGTCATAACGGAGTGAATATAGGTGGAAATATGTATCAAAAACTCGGTGTTATATTACCATATAAGCAAGATAAATCTCTTAATGGACGATATGATATAACCAAACGAGAACGTGATAGAAACGTATATAAAGTGCCGACCTTGAGAAATATAGAACTAACTGCACCATATTTTCACGACGGAAGAGTCAAAACTTTAAAAGAAGCAATATTTAAGATGAAAGAACATCRGCTCGGACTTGAGTCAAATATGGAAAATTTAGATGATATAGAAGCTTTTTTGAAGACCTTAACAGGTGAGATGCCTTTTATTTTGAATGAGAAAAAAAGATGAGAAAATATATAGTCATCGTACCTATTTTTTTCATACTACTGAGCATAATAATTTACTATCTAATTAGATGGAATGAGATTAAAGCTACAACAGATAAGAGTGCTACTATTAAGCAATTGTCCTATGAGTTAGAGATACAAAATCAAAAACAAAAACTACTCTTAAATAGAGTCTCTTTAGAAGTTAATTATGATGCTATTGTCGAATCTGGCAGATTTTTTCGGAACTCACTTGAGATATATAGACAGATTCTAAAGCGCAGCAATGATGATGTTTTAAAAGAGTTGTCATCTAAGATAGAAGTAAAAAGCAAAAGACTAGAGTATATATATGAAGATATAAAGTCTGATACTGCACTAATAAAGAACTCTAAGATGTGGCTATCAAAGAGTTATAAACAGTATCTTAAAGATATAAAAAAATCCAAAGAGATAACTCCTGAATTGATGAAGTATATCTTTAGTGTTATCACTGCAAATAATATCTATCAATTATCAGAGATAGAACCTGTAGAGATTGATAATAAGATTTTTAATAAAGATAAACTTAGCGTGCACCTAAATCTTCTATATGCTAAAAGAAAGAGCTTGATAGAATTAAATAAAGAGCTTATTGAATATGATATATATGTTGACCTTAATAGAGCTACAGCTCATGTTAACAGTGTTATGGAGCATCTTAAAAAAGAGACTTCATTTATAGTTAGAACACTTTTTCTGAGTACACTATTCCTTATCATCTTTGGTCTAATAGTTTATGTGAAAGAGGTCTTAACCAGACAAGAAGCCGATCGGTTAAAAAAAGAGCTTCAACAGTTTGTTGATGCATTAAATGAGAGTGCAATTGTTTCAAAAAGTGATCCACAAGGTCTTATTACTTTTGTAAATGATAAGTTTTGTGAAATGTCTGGCTATTCAAAAGAAGAACTTATTGGCAAAGAACATAATATTATCCGTCATCCAGATATGCCTGCATCTGTTTTTACAGATTTATGGAAGACTATTAGAAATAAAGAAGTCTTCAAGGCAACTATTAAAAACCGTACAAAGTCAGGTGAAGCCTACTATGTTGATAGTGTAATCGTTCCGATGCTGGGTGTGAATAACGAGATAGTTGAGTACTTAGCAGTAAGATATGATGTTACAGAACTTGTTAAAAGTAGAGATGCAGCACTTATGGCTGAAAAAGCAAAAGATGAGTTTCTCTCAAATATGTCTCATGAGCTTAGAACACCTCTCAATGCAATAAGTGGTTTCTCAAGTATTCTACAAAGACAGATAAAGGATGAGAAACACTCTAGATATCTGCAAAACATACTAGACAGTTCCTCTCAACTCATTGGTCTGATTAATGATATTTTAGATCTATCTAAACTACAAAGTGGAAAATTTAGTTTAGATTATCACGCTTTTGAAATCTACTCTAACCTTTACTCCTTAGCTGATCGTTTTAGTGCAGATATAGAGAGTTCAAAATTAAAAATGAATTTGGACCTAGATGCCAGTTTAAAAGTGGTGGCTAATGGTGATTGGCTAAGAATCTCTCAAGTGCTTACAAACCTTCTCTCTAACGCTATTAAATTTACTCCTCCAGATGGAGAGATAGGTTTAATCGCAAGTTATGGAGATAATAGTCTAAAAATTGTAGTGAGTGACACAGGTTTAGGTATGAGTCAAGAAGTCCAAGACAAGATCTTTAAACCGTTTGAGCAGGCTGATAGCTCAACAACGAGAAAGTTTGGTGGGACAGGTTTAGGTCTTAGTATAGTTTCTAATTTAGTAAAACAGATGAAAGCTGATATAAAGCTGGTAAGCCAAGAGGGCAAAGGCAGTAGTTTTGAGCTTAGGATACCTCTAGAGAAATATGGAAAAGAGAGTACAAAAGTAGTAGATATAAAAGAGTCTAAAACGGTACTAAAGGGACACATCTTAGTAGCTGAAGATAATAGAACTAATCAATTATTGATTGGTGTCTTACTAGATGAGCTTGGATTAACGTATAATATCGCAAGAGATGGTGTAGCAGCTGTTAAGATGTTTGGCGAAGACAAGTATGATTTGATTCTTATGGATGAGAATATGCCAAAGTTAAGTGGTGTTCTTGCAATGCAAAATATTCGGAATCACTACAAGACAGAGGTTCCGATAATATCCTTAACTGCTAATGTAATGAGTGGAGACAAAGAGAGATTTTTGGAAGCTGGGATGGATGCTTATCTTTCAAAACCAATTGATAATAATAAACTATATAAAGTTTTAAAATCTTTTTTAAGTCCTAAAGAGTAGAATTTGGAAATTTTTAAGTAATGGTGTATGAATGAAAAATGATGTTTTAATAATTGGAGCAGGTGGGGCAGGTTTAGTTGCTGCTATCCATGCTCATAATAGTGGTGCTAAAGTTCTAGTAATAACAAAAGAGTACCCGACAAGAAGTCAAACGAGTATGGCTCAGGGCGGTATAAATGCAGCTCTTGGAAATGCCGGTGACGACAGTGTTGAGGCACATGTTCAAAATACTCTAAAATCTGCACATGGTATTGCAAATGAAGAAGCTGTAAGACTTCTGTGTGAGAGTGCACCTGAAGCTGTAGAGTGGCTTGATAGTATAGGTGTATGCTTCTCTCGTACTAAAGATGCAAAGATAGCACAAAGAACATTAGGTGGGGCATCTGCTCCTCGTGCTTGTTATGCTCAAGACTATACAGGTCTTAAAATTCTTCACACTCTCTATGACAGATGCCTTAGTCTGGGAATAGAGATACTAAATGAAAAATATCTCCTAGATTATATTATACAAGATGGGTGTGCCTGTGGAGCGATAGTCTTAGATATAAGAACAGGTGAAGTAGAGACTTATGAGAGTGCATCTGTTATCATCGCAACAGGCGGTTACAGCCGCATTTATGATAAGCACTCGACAAACTCAAGCTCTACAACGGGAGATGGTATAGCGTGCGCAATTCGTGCGGGAGCAAGAGTAAGTGATATGGAGTTTGTACAGTTTCATCCAACAGCACTAAAAAGTTCATCTGTTTTAATTTCAGAGAGTGCTAGAGGAGCTGGTGGGTATCTTTTAAACTCAAAGGGTGAGAGATTTACAAACGAGTTAGCTCCTCGTGATGAGGTGGCTCGTGCTATAAATGATGAGATGCAAAGGGGTGAAAATATCTTTTTAGATATTCGTCACTTAGGTGAAAAGTTTATAGATGAAGAGCTTCCTCAAGAGAGAAAACTTGCAAAACTTTATGAAAATGTAGACCCTGCTTATGATCTTATTCCAATAAAACCGGTCGCTCACTATACTATGGGTGGAATAGAAGTGGATGATAAATCATGCACTATAGTTAAAGGTCTTTATGCGGTTGGAGAGTGTGCAAACCATAGAGTCCATGGAGCCAACAGACTTGGGGGGAACTCTCTTTTAGAACTTGTAGTATTTGGAAAACAAGTAGCAGAAAATGCGGTAGAGTACGCTAAAAATTTTAATAAGACAATAGATGATTCTGTCCAGCTTCAAGATGATAAAGATTTTATATCAAAAGTAAAAGCCTTTAGCAATGAGATAGATTTTTACAAAATAAGAGAAGAACTTGGAGATATGTTTTATACAAATGTTGGAATTTCAAGAGATAAAAAAAGTCTTAAAAGCTCTTTAGTCAGGGTCAAAGAGTTACTAAGTAAAATACATCTGATGGGTGTTAGTGATAACTCAAAAGTTTATAACACAAATCTTATAGAGTTTTTAGAATTTAAAAATATGTTAGAACTTAGCAGACTTGTTTTAAAGGGAGCAATTACAAGAGATGAGAGCAGGGGTGCTCATTTTAGAGCAGATTTTCCTAACGAAGATGAAAAGTTTAAGATGCATACAATAGTAGATAAAAATGGAGTTGTTTCATGAAGATTAAAATTCAAAGAGAGAGTCTAGTCGAGTATGAAGTAGAGACTCAAGATTCTACGCTCCTACATGTTTTACAAACAATCAAAACAACTCAAGACGCTACACTAACCTATGCTAGTGGTTGTAAAAGTAGTATTTGCGGAAGCTGTGCTATGAGAGTTAATGGCACAGAAGTGTTAGCGTGTGCATATAAAGTGCAAGACGGTGACCTTATAGAGCCTCTTAAAAACTCTCCTGTTATTCGTGATCTTGTTGTAGATATGGATAAAGCTTACTCGTTCAATGCAAAAGCAAAAGCTTGGCAAAACTCACTTAGTCCATCAACTAACCTAACACAAGAAAATGAAAAAATAAATGAGATACAGAGTGATTGTATTCTTTGTGGGTCATGTTACAGTGCCTGTCCTGTATATGCAGTAAATGAAGAGTTTATAGGACCATTTTCATTAACAAGAGTCTGGAGATATGTTAGTGATGTTAGAGAAAAAGATTCTAGCCAAAAGATAGAGACTATACAGACTAACGGCATCTGGGACTGTACTCTTTGTAATGAATGTACACTTGTTTGTCCTCAAGATATCTCTAGTAAAGCAGATATAGAAAAACTTCGTTCAAAATCTGCGATGAGTGGATATAGTGATCCTAATTTTGCCTCTTCTTTTGGTGGCGGATTTGGTGGTTCATCATTTGATGGAAGCCCTAGTTTCTAAGAAGGCATCTAGAGATGTTCTGTTATTTATGCCCATTAGTGCATCTGTGACAACAGCTATCTCAAGCTCTTGTATTAATTATTGTCTATGTGTAAAATTGTGATATGATTGCTGCTATAACAAGATTATAAATATGTTATAATCATTGTTATTATTTTAAAGGGTTTAGTAATGGCAAAAGAACATTCATTTGATATTAGTGCAAAAATAGATATGCAAGATTTTAAAAATGCTATAAATATGGTTGATAAAGAAGTGTCTAATCGTTATGACTTTAAGGGTACAACATACGAAGTTAGTTATAAAGAGAAAGAAAAACTTTTAGTTTTAATCGCTTCAAGCGRTAATAAACTAGATGCTTTAAAAGATATAGTAGTTTCTAAATTTTTAAAACAGGGGCTATCGTCTAAAGTTTTAGATGAACTTCGCGTTGAGGACTCATCTGGAAACAATAGAAAAGTAACTTTTAAAGTTGTTGATTATATAGAATCAAAAGAAGCTAAAAAGATAACTGCAAATATTAAAAAGATGAAGGTTAAAGTAAATGCTCAGATAGAAGGTGATTCTATAAGAGTTAAAGGTGCTAAGCTAGATGATTTGCAAAAGGTAATGAAAGAGATTCGTGAAGGTGAGTGGGAAGCTCCACTAGTTTTTGAAAACATGAGATAAAGGGTTATATATGTCTAAGATGAGTATAGCAGATGCAGCGTTAAAACTTGGAGTATCTAAAGAAGCGATTCATAATCGCATCAGAAGAGGCTCTTTGGAGAGTCTAATAGAAGATGGCGTAAAGTATGTCCTATTAAAGCAAGGTTCTGCTTCTGCTAACAAACAAGCTCCAAGGCGAACTAACACTAAAGTAGCTCATGAGCCGGACTCTAGATACTATAAGCTTTTAGAAGAGCAAAATGAGAGACTTCAGCAAAAAGTTGACAAACTAGAGGGTGAAACAAAGAGTCTAAGAGAACAAAAAGAGCAGATGCTAGTTCAAGAGAGAGTCAGAATAGAAAAGATTTATAAAGATAAAGATGAACAGTTAAAAAATATACTAAATGCGATATCTTCTAAGTTCCTACTAAGCGCTCCGAGTGATGAGTTGGTTGTAGAGAGTGAAGAGCTTGTCGAAGCAGAGATAGAGTCTGAGCAAAAGCCATCCAAAGAACAATCAAGTGAACTGATATCTTTAAAGAAGTATTTAAAAGATGAAAAGTATACAGATAAAAAGAGTAAAAAAATAAAAGATAGAGTTAAAAAAGTAGCTAAAAAAGACAGTAGAATAGTGACAGTTGGTAAGAAGCACTATATTAACCTAAACAAGTTTGATTATAGCGATCTTTTACACTAAATATCTAATATGAGTGGTGTTCTTAAGAAGACTCCACTCTATTTCTACCACTTTTCTTTGCAGTATATAGTTTTTGATCTGCAATCATAATATATTCATCGATATATGAGCTTTTAAATGCACTCTCAGGTTTTATACCCATCATTCCTATACTTACAGTAGCACTAAGAGCTTTACCTTCAAACATTAAAGTATTTTTCTCGAAATTTCTACATATATTTTCTAAAGCTTCAAGACCCTTTTCTTTGTTTACTGCAGGAAGAATTATAACAAACTCTTCTCCACCATAACGGACAATGACATCTGAATTGCGTATATGTTTTTTTACTACATCAACAAAGCTTTTAAGTACTTTATCTCCTGCAATATGACCGTGAGTATCATTTATTTTCTTAAAGTGGTCTAGATCACATAGAGCTAGAACAAAAGGATTGTTAGTAGCTAGTGAGAGCTCGTACTGGCTTTCAAAAACACTTCTAAGACCATTTCTATTGAGTGCTCCTGTTAAAGTGTCTTTAGTAACTCTTTTGTTCATAATAACGTTATCAATAAGAGCTAACTCTGTTCCTATACTAAGAGATATCAGTTCACACTTCTCCAGATATGTTATCTGTATATGATGTTCAGAGTCTCCTAGATGTGAGTGTATCTTTTTAGCAAAAAGGTGCAGATTATTATGTAGAGCATCTATTGTTTTAAATTTTGAGTTATTTTGGATTACATTTTTAGCATCTGAGTGCAACCACTTTCCGAAATCACATAGCTTATCATTTAGTTGTGGAAAATTATCTTTTTGTTCATCTTTAATATGACGTGCAAGTTTTGTAAGCCACAGCAGATGCGACTCATAGTGAGAGATGATATTTTTCTCCAACAAGTCAGATAGAGATGTAATACGTAAATTATTAAGTCTTAAAAGTTCATCTACATATTCATTTAAATATATATACGCAACTTTGTCATTAATCTCTTTAAACAAAGCGAGTACATGAATGATGTTTGAACTTATCTCTTGTTCGCTCATTTTGCTTATTAAGATGTTTTTTAAAGCATTAATTTCGTTTGTCATTAGAATATATGGAACATCTAAAGAGATTTTATATTTTGCCAGTTTTTCAAACATTGTAAGAAGTTCATCTTTTTTGAAACCAGATTTTAATATAGTCAGAATATTTTTGTAATAATCACGAACAACAAATGCTTTTTCATCGTTATAAGTATTTATACAAGAAGTGTATTTATCTATAAACTCATCTAGGAGCTCTTCACAATCACTGTGAAATATATTTGAAAAACTATACGTCATAAATCGCTACTTTTTATGGTTAAGCCCTTAAGGTGTGAGATAGGGTATGAATAAGATATCCCATCTCCTCGTCCGACAATATCAAGTTTATGCATAACGCTAAATATGATATTATCAACTTTTTTAGTTGGAACAATGAACATCAGGTTTACATCTGTAGAATCACTATGAAGACGGTTATAGAAGTTATCCATCTCCGTTAGTCCCATACCGTGAGCATCCATGATTGTAACCCCACCAGCTCCTGCATCACGAGCWGCTATRAGTGCTTTGTCTTGATTTTTTCTKGGTACTATAATGTGAACAGCAGAGAAAGGCATTTTGTATGAGTGTCTCTGTCCTGTTCCGTGAATCTGTACAGTAGATAGTCCCATGTCGTTAGCATGTTCAATCGCTTGACGAAGTTCATCCATATGTAACTCTTCAATCTCATGTTCACCTTTAACACCCATTCTATCGGTGATAATACCGTAGAGCATAACTGTTAGCATTGGAAAAAGTGATGCAAAGGCAATAAGACCAAAACCGTCAATAAGGGGATCACGTCCAGGAATGTTTGTAGCAAGACCAAGACCAAGAGCGGCAACTAGAGGAACTGTTATGGTTGAAGTAGTAACACCACCACTATCGTAAGCGATAGGGATGATATATTTTGGTGCCATAAAAGTAAGTGCTATAACAAAAAGATAACCAGCCATGATGTAGTAAACAATCTCTCCACCAACAACGATTCTGTAAGCTCCCAAAGAGATTCCGATAGCAACACCAAGTGCCACAAAAAGACGAAGTACAAAGTCATTTATCTTACCATCACTAATCTCTTTTGCTTTTTTGGCAATAGCAGTTAGAGAAGGTTCAGCCATAGTTGTTGAGAAACCTATTAGAAAACCAAAAGAATATATGATGAAGTTGTTATCATACTGAGTCAGCTCAAAGGCCATAGTCTCACCAATAGAGAAGAGACCCATCTCCAAACCGACAACAAAAGCATCAAGACCGATGATAACGAGTCCAAAACCAATAATTACTTCTTTTATGTTGTCAATAGGTTTTTTGAGAATGACATATTGAAAAAATATTATGATTGCTAAAATAGGAATAACATCAACAATAACGTTTAAAAGACCTTTTAAAAGACTGAGTATTTGAAAGTCAAAAACCGCAGGAGTTTTCACTGTTTCGACAATAGGAGCAATGGCTGAAGCAGTAACCTCTACAAACTCATATACAAAAATCCCATAAAACTGTACAAATATCATAGGAGTAAGAGATGCAAAAGCAATAAGCCCAAAACCATCTAAAACAGGGTTTCTTCCTTTAATGGTAGATGCCAGACCAATTCCAAGAGCAGCAACAAGCGGTACGGTTACAGTTGAAGTTGTAACACCACCTAAGTCATAAGCTAGACCTACTATCTCTTTTGGAGCAAAGGCCGTAGCCGCTACAACCATAACATAACCGGCTATGATGTAGTAGTGAATAGGATGACCCTTAATAATCCTCCATACACCAATAACTATGGCAAAACCAACAGAGAATGCAACAACTATTCTAAGTGTGTTTGCATCGATTCTGCCATCACTAATAGCAGCTGCTTTTTGGGCGATTACTATAAGTGCAGGTTCTGCCACTGTAGTACCAAAGCCTATCATAAAGGCAAAGATAATTATCCACTTTGTAGAGCCTTTTCTTGCAAACTCACTGGCTAAGCCTTCACCGACCGGGAAGATACCAACTTCTAATCCTAGAAGAAATACAGCCAGACCAACACCAACAATAGCTAAACCGATAGCTGTACTCAACCAGTTGTCAGGCACGCTTTGAATGATTGCTAGCTGGAAGAACATGATAACAAGTATGATTGGTAATAAATCTCTAAATGACTCTTTTAATAGTCTTAAAAATGAAGCGATGCTTAGCACTTAAACCCTTTGATATAAATTATAATGAAATATTATCTTAATATTGTTAAATTTAAAGTGAAATATGAAAACAAGTTCATAAGTTTTTCTTCTGCTATTTTAATGGTTCTAAGATTATCTTAGATTTTAGAGCATTATAGTTTCTATCCTTAGTTTATGTATTTTCATTCAAAAAGATTAGAGTAATTGTTATAAAGAAAGACAGAAATCTAGTGTGTTTTTAAGAATGATAAAGGTAAAATCACAATCTACAAATGGACAGCTGGCCGAGTGGCCGAAGGCGCTCGCCTGGAACGCGGGTATAGGGCAACCTATCTAGGGTTCGAATCCCTAGCTGTCCACCATTTAAAGACAAAACTAGTTTTTACCGATATAATACTTTAACAAAACAATTAATAATGCCTTATCAGAATATCATTTTTGATTTGGGGGGAGTTATCATCAATATAGATTATAGGCTTTCTGTACGAGAATTTTCCAAATTAAGCTCAGGAATTCTTAATGAAATAGAACTTCAAAATTCACCCCCTAATTTTATTACTGCTTACGAAAAAGGAGAAATTTCTTCAAAACAATTTCGAGAGACTGTACGCCAAGAGCTTCATATTATTGCTGATGACCATCAAATAGATACTGCTTGGAATGCTATGTTGTTGGACATTCCGAAAGAAAGACTTAAATTAATTCAGGATTTGAATACAGAAAAGCGACTTTTTGTGCTGAGTAACACAAATCAAATTCATAAGGTAGCTTTCGATAAAAAAACAAAAGAAATTTTACTCAAAATTTCTTTTGAAGATTTATTTGAAAAAAC
>NVRL01000015.1 GCA_002732645.1 Sulfurimonas sp.
TGTAGCGCAACGAGCAGGTCTTCAAGGCCTCATCCAAGAATTGCCAGATGGTATTCGATCAAATGTAGGAGAAAGAGGGTCTCAACTTTCGGGTGGACAAAGACAGCGGGTCGCAATATTAAGAGCACTTGCACAACCATTTAAATTACTGTTAATGGATGAGCCTTTTAGTCATCTCGACAAACAAAATGAAGAGATAATAACAGGTATTATTTTAAAAGAACTTGATGCTATGGCAGAGGATTATATCCGTTCTCATGGTGCTAAACCATCTTTTAAGGGTCTCTATGGCTTCCCTAATGCAGTATGTACTTCACTAAATCAAGTTATTATACATGGTATCCCAACAGATTATAAACTCCAAGAGGGTGATGTAATAGGTTATGATATCGGTACGGAACTTGAAGGTTGGTTTGGAGATGCTGCAATCACAGTCCCTGTTGGTAAAGTTGATAAAGCGGATGAAGAGTTAATAGCCTGCGCTAAAGACACTCTGTATCATGCAATCAGCGAAATCAAAGAGGGAATGAGATTTAAAGAGTTGTCTTTTATTTTGGAAGAGTTTATTAAAAGCCGTGGTTTCGYACCACTGCACAATTTTTGTGGACATGGAATTGGAAAGAAGCCTCATGAAGAGCCTGAAATACCAAATTACCTCGATGGTAAAAATCCTAAAAGCGGTCCAAAGATTAAAAACGGAATGGTTTTTTGTCTTGAGCCGATGATCTGTCAAAAAGAGTCAAAACCACTTATTTTAGAAAATAATTGGGATGTTGTTAGTACCGATGATTTACGCGGTTCACACTATGAGCATACTGTTGCAGTTATCAACGGTAAAGCTGAAATATTATCTCTTGCTTAGAGAGTAAAAAAGGACTTATAAATGGCTAAAGCTGACGTTATAGAAGTTGACGGCAAGATTATTGAAGCATTACCAAATGCAACTTTCCGTGTTGAATTAGAAAATGGACATATTATTTTATGTCATATAGCAGGTAAAATGCGTATRCACTATATTAAAATACTTCCAGGTGATAAAGTGAAATTAGAGTTAACACCATACTCTCTTGATAAGGGACGTATCACTTATCGTTACAAATAAAAAGAGGTTTTACCTCTTTTTATTCCCATTTAAACCTAGTCATTGGCAGATTCAACTTATTTCCCCATTCTAAAAGTGAAGCTTCATATAGCTTTGTATTTTTAAATCCCATATGTTTATATAAAATATAGAACTCCATAGTTGCAGATAATGCACTATCAGCATATACTATAACTTCATCACTATTTTTAAGACCATGACCATATATAAAAATTTCATCAAGTTCTTCTTGATTTCTTAATGTCCCATCTCTTAAAAACTTGTCTTTATAATAACTGCTTTTAGCATATGATATATGACCTATAGATGTAACTCTTTGTGAACGCTCTATACCATAGTACAATTGTGTAGATCTTGCATCTAGTATTGGAGTATATGCAAGAGAGTTTTGTACTCTCTCACGATTAACTATTAGATTTTTAGAAGGTTTAACAACGATATTACCATCATCTTTTGAGTCAGGTAGTATAGATGAAGTCAGTCTTTCGTTCTCAAAAACCCAGGACATATATCCTCCATCTAAAATAGTAAGATTTTCAAACCCGCTATAAAGAAGTATAAATGCCAAATAACTTGAGTTTAAAATACCTTTATCAGTATTATGGGAGTATATAACTACTTTTGAATCTTGGTTGATTCCAAGATCTCTTAACTCTGTTTGGATGATTTCTGATGAGTTCATTAGAGAATATATGTTTTCAGGTTCCTGATTTACAAACTTGGATACATCAGAGTTAATAGCACCCTTAATATGACTAGCTTTGTAAATATTGGCATCTGCTACATCTATTATAATCAAGTTTTTTTCTTCAAGTGAGTTTTTAAGTTCACTTGGAGTAATGAAGGCATCAGATGCGAAAAGTGTTAAAAAGCTTATGCCTAGTAATAAAAGATATCTCATACTTATTTTAAAATGTTTCAGTATTTCTAAATTCTGATATTTCTGTTTCAACCATCTCATTAATCATAATTGTAAAAAGATCAGAAATCATATTTGGAGATACATCAAGTTCAATTGCTTTGTGACGGACTTTTTGCATAATGAAATCTATACGATCATCAGCTTTTACTTCTTCTACAGTCTCTTTAAAAGAAGCAGCCTGACGAATCAAGTGACTACGCTCTGAAATCAGTTGTACTAGCTTATCATCTAGTTTGTCTACTTCTACTCTAACTTCTTCTAGTGAGTTACATTTTACCATATTCATTTCCTTAGTTTTATACATAATATTGTGAATTTATTCTTTCATTTGTAGTATGTTATTTGATATTAGTAATGTTATCTAAAAAGAGATAAGACTTTGTTAACACTTTAGTAACTATTAAGATATATAATACTTTTACGATTCTCCATGTATGGTCTTAACTTGACTCGTAGGCCGTGCATTGATCCCAATCTCCTTGGGATCGTTTTTAATCACCTGACTTTAAAATATAAATTTTCTTAGATAGTTTTTTACGTTCATTTTTATCTGTACTATTTATTTTCGCTTCATTTAACCAAAAGAGCACACTTTTTTTATAACCGTAAAAAGAAGCTGTTTTTATCATCTCATATCTACTTGATTGAGTAAGTTTATCTTTTACAAGTGCAGCAGCCAAAAGTTTAGAAGTATGCTTTTGGATTTTCAAGATTTCACTATTTGCTTTAGAGAAATCATTTTTTTTAATAAGTAAAGCAAAATCCTTGTATTGAGAGTTTAGGTTCTCTACTGAAGACTCAGGTTTAAGAGTGATAAAACTATAGTAAGCTTTAAGAGAGTTGTCATTTACTACATCAGTAATATTTAGATAATTTTGGCAACTGTCATCAATACCAACACTAATATTTAGAGCACATTCTCMAAKRTWKAWAMRWKCAANGCATTTTTAAATCAGCACTTTGCTTTGCATGTTTAATAGCTCTACTGAGATCATTTCTTGCCAAAGAATCATTGGCACTTAGAAAGTTTTTTGTGTAAGAGTCAAAGGCTGTGGTACTTTTATACTGCCACTGGTTTGGTGGTGATTTAAAAGAACAGGCTGAGAATAGTAGTAAACTTAGAGATAAAAAAGCTATTTTAATCATGGTAGAGTTACCTCACTTTTTTCTTCATCTTGCATCAGTGCATCAACCTTATCCATAATCTGGTTTGACTTTTGAACGCTTACAGATATTTGCTCTTTTAGCTCTATCAGATCTTTGTCATAACTTCCTACTGCTTTAACGGTACCATCAAGTGCATCTAGTTTTTGCTTTACATCTTTCATAATTGCATCTAGCTCYTTAATAGCAGAAGATGTAGGATTCATTATATCTGCATCTAAAGATGAAGTGGTCTTAGATATGTTTTTACTGATAGTGTGAAGTTCTTTCATAATCTCAGTAGTCTTATTTAGAGATGTAATAATGCTTTGAGTTGATGCTTTATCACCGGTAATGCTACTAAGAAGAGAATCACTATCAGATAGTTTAGCTGTAAATTTTTTGATGTTTTTTAGTGTATGCATAAGTTCTGAATCATCTCTAGCAATGTAAGAAGTGATAGAGTCTATATTGTTAATGATGTTTAGTATTTTATCAACAGCAGGTTCAAGTTTTAAGATCATATCGTTAATATCATCATTTTGAAGCATCAGTAGTTCCGTACCAGCCTCTAGTACTTCATTGTCAATCGCAGAATAAACTTCTATATGAGCAGAGCCTATAAGAGGTTTAATAGTCATTAAAACACTTCCATCTGTTATCCATCTCCTGTTGTTCTCATCAACCGAGAAAGTCATATAAACGGTTCCATCATCATTAAGTGAGATGTTATCGATAACTCCAATGTTAAAACCAGAAAATTTCAAAGGCATACCAACACTGAAAAATGAAGCACTATCTGTTGTAAAGTGATAGTTGTATCTTTTATCAAAAGTACCTTTATCTTCTAGCACGAGGTAAAGAAGTGTAGTTATAGTGATAAAGAGGGTAATTACAAAAATACCTACTGCAAGTTTCATTTTACTATATTGCATGAAAATCCCTTATAGTGAGTTTCGTTTGAGAGAGTGTCTAAGATTAAGATGTCTTTCTTAATTTCTAATTTTTTTATAGTTKTNTSAWMYAGTCTCTATATCTCTTAGGTTATCTATAATATGAAACGGTGAGACTATTATAACATTCATCTCTTTAGTCATAAGCGCACGGATTAGTGATACACAGAAAATGTCAAAAGAGTTACATTGGTTTAGTCTATGTAAGCCAATATCTTCTAGTTCTAGCTTTTTCAGTTGTTCTMTTGCTTGTTCCTGTGCCTCTKTTGTCGGTAGATGCTCATGAACTTCTCTTATAATCGCAATGTTTTCAAGCATATTCAGATTAGATATAAGGGGTGTATTTTTAGAGATAAGAGAGTAGTTAACTGCTGTTTGTAGGTACTCATCTATCTCATCGTATCGATTAAATAGTTTTACAGTGATTGTAGTAGTAATGATAACACCTCAATAAAAAATAATGCTATAAACAGCTTAACCATTCCGTTTAAGACTGAAATGGGAATAGCCGTATATGCATTTGTTGTTTTAAGTCCGCTGTAAATAGGAATAAGCATYGTAACAAATCCAAAAGCCATACTTTTKAGYAGTARAATAACTAAGTCTTTAAACTCTATAGCATTTATTATGATGTACTTGTATGTATGAAAGTCCATATTCATATAAAAGAGAGTAAAGACATACCCACTACTAAGCATAATAACTGCAAAGAGTATAGAGAGTGAGACAACACTTATCATACCGCTTATAATCCTTGGTAAAAAGAGATAGTCAATTAAATCTATTTTGTACTCTCTAAGTGTGTTTAGCTCTTTATTTACATTCATTACAGCTATCTCAGTATTTACTGCTGTTCCGGAACGCAGTGAGATTAAGAGTGCTGTGAAAAATGGGGAGAACTCATCAATAACAAAATTTGTAATAATAGAACCTATTTCATCTTGTAGACTATACTGTGTGGCTAGTGAAATAACGACTCCTATAATAACAGAGCCAAAGAGAATAGCCATAGTTACAAAAAGAGGAATTATCTGTACAGTCGTAAAGTAGATTTGCTTGGTTAAAACCATTCTCATAGCCGGGTTGTAACTTTTTGGCTGAACCATATGGATTAGACATATAGATGTGAATTTTATCGCTTCATAGAATGATGATAGCGTGTTTATCGTTTTATCACCAATAGCCTCTATAAATCTTAAAACCACACTTGCACTCCTAATTTGATTTATTATCCTATATTTTGCCTTAGTGTTTGGTATAATTTTGTTAATTTTGACTTGGCAATTTAGTTATACTTTTTTTAATCAACCAAAGAGGAGCTAGATATGAAAAATAGTTTTGAAATAGATAGTCCAAATCTTATAACTCTAACCACAAAAGAGTATAAAGAACTTGGAAAAAGTTTAGAAATAGTTTATGGGTTTGGTTTTACTCCTTTTGGAAACTCTTTGCTGGCATTTACAAAAAGAGGAGTCTGCTTTTTAGCCTTTGGCGAAGATGAAGATAAACTACTTTGTGAGCTAGAGAAGAGTTGGTCAAATACTCATATAGTAAGAGATGATGAAAAAGTACAAGAGTATTTTAAAAGTATATTTTTAGATAACAAAAAAGTAGATATATTTGTAAAGGGAACTAACTTTCAGATAAATGTCTGGAAGGCTCTTTTAAATATCCCGGATGCAAGTGTTACAACCTACCAAGATATAGCAAACTCTATAGACAAGCCAAAAGCAGTCAGAGCAGTAGCAAGTGCTATTGGTGCAAACAATATTGCTTATCTTATACCTTGTCACAGAGTTATAGGAAAGTCAGGTGCTATGAGAGGTTATAGGTGGGGTATAGATAGAAAGAGGATTTTATTGGAGTACGAGGCTATGAAAGACAAAGATGAAAAGAACGAATAAAATATATGAGATTTATAAACTATTATATAAAGAATATGGTCCTCAAGGTTGGTGGCCATTTATAAACTATGAAGAGTCATACCATCCACTAGATTACTCTTTCCCTAGAAATGAGTTGGAAGTCTTTGAAGTATGTCTAGGTTCAATTTTAACCCAAAATACCACTTTTACTTCTGTAGTAAAATCTCTGCATAATCTAAAAAGATTATATGCATTAACCCCCAAAGCTATAAAAGAGCTAAATATAGATGATTTAAAACTAGCGATTAAACCATCAGGATATCATAACCAAAAGGCTAAGTATGTTTTGGAGTTTATCTCTTTTTTTGAAGATTTAAATGAAGCTGTTCCAACAAGAGATGCACTTTTGAAAGTTTTAGGTATTGGCGAGGAAACAGCAGACTCCATTTTATTATATGGATATAAGCAGTTAGWGTTTAAAGTAGATGCATATACAAAAAGAGTGCTTTTAGAACTTGGGCTTGTAGATGAAAAGGCAAAATATCAAGATATGAAACCATTAATGCAAGATGCTTTAAAAGAGTCTATAAGCGATGAAAAAGAACTTCTTATAGTCTATCAAGAGTATCATGCACTTATAGTAAATCACTCAAAAGAGTTTTACTCTAAAAAACCTTACGGGATTGGATGCTTTTTAAAAGAGAAAATATTATGAATATAAACTTATTAGACAGAAACAATAATGCAGCAATACTTCTTGCTGGAATACTGGCAATTTTTATAGGTGTCGGTGTAGCAAGATTTGCTTTTACCTCATTACTTCCATCTATGCTAGATGATTATCTTACAATTACTGAAGCCGGAGTTTTGGCATCTTTTAATTTTGCAGGATACTTGTCAGGTGCYATTTTTACAATCTTTATGAAAGATATAAACATAAAGGTGAAGTACTTTAGAATAGGGTTGATTTTAAGTGTAGTAAGCACCCTTGTTTTAGCAACAACTACCAACGAGACGATGTGGCTTGCATCTAGAGTAGTTGCAGGTTTTGGCTCTGCAATGCTACTTATCGTCGGTGGGGCTCTTGTGATGGTAAAACTAAACTATGAAGATAAGACTAAAGCTATGGGTATACACTTTAGTGGAATCGGTATTGCCATAGTAGCGAGTGAGTTGATAAGTCAATATGTATTAAAAAATGGGAACTGGGCAGATGCTTGGCTCACTCTTTCACTTTTTGCGTTTGTAGTCTCTTTTTACTCTATGTATATCTTGTCTTTTGATAAGGTATTAAAACAAGATGCTGTAAAACATAAACTTTCRAAGTCCATTTTTTCTACTTATGTAATTTTGCTTATTTTAGCTTATTTTACAGAAGGTGTTGGTTTTGTAGTCCAAGGTACTTTTTTACCAGATATCATTAACTCTTTAGAAGGACTTGATGGTTATGGAAGTGCAGGGTGGTTGATAGTTGGAATAGCAGGAATACCATCTTCTATTGTATGGATGTGGTTAGCGCATAAATATGGAAGTGTAAATATTATTATTGCAGCTATGGCACTTCAACTTGTTGGCATCTTGATTCCAACTTTTAGTACAAATATGTATTTAAACTTACTTAGTGGTGCTCTATATGGAAGTACATTTATCGGACTTGTTGCACTTTTTATGCATCTAGGTGGAAAACTTGCCGGTAAAAATCCTGTTGTACTTATGGGCTCAATGACAGCAGCTTATGGCATCGGACAAGTCGGTGCACCTCTTTATAGTGTAGCTCTTATAGAGTATTTTGGAAACTATAACAGCACTCTTTATGTAACAGCGGCAATAGTTTTTATAGGGATAATATTTTTACTATATGCGAAGAAAATAGAACCTTCTCACACCTGAAATGTGAGAAGACAGTTAACTAGAATTTAGCGTTTGGAATAGGGTGGTTATCAACCATAAAGTCAATATCTTTATCGCCTCTACCACTTAGGTTTACTAGAATAGTCTGATCACTACTCATAGTTTTTGCTAACTTCATTGCATAAGCAATAGCGTGAGCTGATTCAATCGCTGGGATGATTCCCTCAAGTTGAGAGAGTTTATAAAAAGCATCTACAGCCTCTTCATCATTACAAAGACCAACCGTTGTTCTACCTATATCTTTTAAGTGAGCGTGTTCAGGTCCAACAGATGGATAGTCAATACCTGAACCTATAGAGTAAACAGGAGCAGGTTCACCCTTTTCATCTTTAAGCATAATTGAGTTAAAACCATGCATTACTCCCTCTTCTCCATGAGTAAGAGATGCAGCGTGTTCACCTAGTTTATCTCCTTTTCCCATTGGCTCAACACCGTGAAGTTCAACTTGCTTTTCATCAATAAATCCTGCAAATATACCCATAGCGTTTGAGCCACCACCAATACATGCAACTACTACATTTGGAAGGTTCTCTTCATGCTCAAAAAACTGCTCTTTTGCCTCATGTCCTACTACTGACTGGAAGTCCCTTACCATTACTGGAAATGGATGAGGTCCAACAACTGAGCCGATACAATATAGTGCTGTATCTGCTTGTGGTACATAACTGTCAAATGCACTATCAACAGCCTCTTTTAAAGTTTTGAGTCCGTGAGTAACGGGAATAATTTTAGCACCAAGGATCTTCATACGAACTACATTTGGATGCTCTTTAGCAATATCTACTTCACCCATATGAATCTCACACTCTAGCCCAAAATAAGCAGCTGCAGTTGCAAGAGCAACACCGTGTTGACCTGCACCAGTCTCCGCAATAACCTTTGTTTTACCTAGATGCTTAGCTAGAATAACTTCAGCCATACAGTGGTTTAGTTTATGTGCACCGGTATGATTTAAGTCTTCTCTTTTTAGGTAGATTTTTGCTCCACCACAAAGTTTAGTTAGATTTTTTGCAAATGAGATAGGAGTAGGTCTTCCTTGGTAGTGCTTTCTAACATATTTAAGTTCTTCAATAAATTTTGGAGAGTTTTTTAATTCTTTGTAGGCTTGAGTGATATCAGCAAATGGTTTTTCTAAAACCGGAGGTATAAAAGAACCTCCGAATTTTCCAAAATACCCATTTTCATCTGGAGTTGATTCTAAGTAAGATTTAGACATGAAAGTTGTTCCTTTTTAATATTTGGAACAATTATAGTTAATTAGGCTTGATAATTTTCTTTATCTCTTTAGGAATATGTGCAAAAGGGATGTTTTGCATCCCTATCTTAACACCATCTTCATCTGTAGCCATAACATCAAGACTCATTGCAGTCGGAAAGTAGCGAATAGCTTTATAAGAAATTTTCTCAACCGTAAAGTTTATTTTTTTGTCTGATAGTTCTATACTTTTTTTCTTTTTTTTAGCCATTTCTAATCCTTTATATAAATACCAGTATCTTTTACTTCAATCTTAAGAGCATCTTGAAGTGCTGTAAGTGAGCGTTTAAAGTCTTTTTTACTAAGACCAAAAGTATCTTTGATAAGGTCTGCATCACTTTTGTAGTTGTAAGGCATGATACCATTGTTCTCTTTTAAAAGTTCAAGTACTTTATCAGCAGAAGAGCCACTCTTTTTACTTCCAGATTTTCTAAGATTTAGATCAATATTTCCATCTTTTCTGACAGTTTTAACAAAAGCTTTTTTTCTATCACCAAGGTTTATRTTTTCAAAAATCTCATTGTGATAGATAAGACCTTCGTACTTGTCTTCTACGATACACTTGTATCCAAGTGGAGTCTTTGCGATGATTAAGATATTAACTTCATCAGCTATCTTGATGCCTTTAACTTTTCTTTCTAAAAAGTCTCCTAGTTTCTCAGTTCCAACAAGACGGTGAGTTCTTTCATCGTAGATGACTCTTATAAATCTTTTTTCACCTACTTTAAAAGGAGTTTTTTGAAACATATTCGGCACTAAAAGATCTTTACTTAAACCCCAGTCCATAAATGCTCCAAAAGGTGCAGTGTCTATAACTTCAAAGAGTGCCATCTCATCAAGTTTTGCAGTTGGAGTGAGTGTTGTAGCTACAAGTCTATCTTCTGAGTCTGTATATACAAACACATCTACAAATGTTCTCTCTTTCATCTCTGGTGTGAGGTATTGTCCTGGTAGAAGTACATCATTTCCATCAAGTGCCGTAAGGTATGCACCTGGAGTGGTGAGTCTATCTATATAAAGTGTGTTGATTTGACCTAGTTCTAGGTATTCGCTTTGTTGCATGTTGTTTCTCCGGTTATTCCGTTATTTAGTTTACGTGATTCTACACGTAAATTATTGGTGGCATTATATCTATATTTGTATGTGTGTTTCGTTAAAGTGAGAGATGCGAGGAAATAGCTATAGTATTCAAGTCCTATAGCTATTTGTTTCTAAATTATATTATTAAAACAGGGAAGATTAATAAGGTTTAGAATTAAAAAAGAAAGTTAGCACCCAAATAAACTTTAGTTGTTCTTTCTGATACAGATGCTTTGTAAAGTGGGTATTGAATTTCTTCCCATTTTCTAGCTTGGAAATCAACTCCTGCCATAATTTCAAATGCTGGAACTATTTTATATATAACACCTGCTCCTATCTTAAAACTAACGGCTGATATTGTGCTGCTATCATACCCCTTAATATCCATAGTTCCATATCCTAAACCAGCTTGAATAAAGGGAGAAAATTTAGGTGTTATTTCAAAACCTTTTATAACATCAATTCCAAATTCTGATAGTAGATCATTAGATGAATCAAATATAGTCTTATCGTATGTTTCACGTTGATAATAACCTTGTAGTCTCCATCCACTTTCAGATATTACACCAACTTTTAATTTGAAACCTGAACTATCATCATCGACATCATTAGATACATAACCATTAGTTAAATCAGCTGACAAAGTATTATTACTTTTAGAGATGTCTAAACCTACGTACATATTTGTATCTGCTGCTAATACCTGAGTAGATAATAAACTACATCCTAATAAAGCGCCTGCAATTATTTTTTTCATTTTCATCCTTTTTTATTAAAAAACATGAGATTATAATTAATAATAACAAATAACATTCTTAAATTACAATTAAATTTATAATGTTTTTTTTAGTTCAGTTATTTTATATGTTGCACTTTATTTAACATGTTTAAGTTTTAGTGAGAATAAGAGTAGAAAAAGTAGTTAAAGTAAAGTTAATTAACTACTTTTGGTATGTAAGTAAAAGAAGAATAACTAAAGATAGAGTATGACCAGAAGTCTATATGAATACCTTTTTTTCTAAAGAGTGTATTTATAGTAGAGTTGCAAATGAAACAAGTGCTGTTATCCTTGTAAGATGCTAATTGTCTCATCAACACTCAAAACTTTCCCTGTGCTTTTAACTACACCGTCTACTACTAAACCTGGTGTGTTCATAACTCCATAGTCCATTATCTTTTGGATATCATCAACTTTCTCAACGCTGTGAAAGCCGCCTATTTTTGCTACTGCCTGTTTTGCGACCTCTTCTAGTGTTTTACACTTTGCRCAACCTGTGCCTAAAATTTCTATTTTCATTTTTTTTCCTTTATAAAATAAGATTAAACATATAGCCTATAGCTATAATCCCAAGACCGACTATACCAAAAAACAGTGCGATTAGCTTAACGTGTAGTATTCTCTTTAGTATCATAGCTTCTGGAAGACTAAGGGCAGTTACAGCCATCATGAAACTAAGAGCAGTTCCAAGTAACATACCTTTGCCTGTAAGCACTTCTACTAGAGGCATCACACCTGCCGCGTTTGAGTACATCGGGATTCCCATAACAACCGCTATGATTACAGCAAAAGGATTGTCAGCTCCTGTATAAGATGCTATAAAGTCAGCCGGAATATATCCATGAATAACTGCACCGATACCTACACCTACAAGAACGTAGATATATATCTTTTTAAATATATCTACAGTGTAATCATATGCTTCTTTGACTCTCTCTTTTTGAGTTAGTTTTATCTGGACTTCTTGGAGTTCTCCATCCATCTGTTTTACATCCATTAAAATGTATTTTTCCATATTCATACGACCTATAAAGTAACCGCCAAATATTGCTACCATAAGACCAAATCCTATATAGATAGCCGTGACCTTCCAACCAAAAAGACCAAATAGAAGTGCTATAGCTATTTCGTTGTTCATAGGTGAGCTTATAAGGAATGAAAAAGTCACACCTACAGGTATTCTGGCTTGAATAAAACCTAAAAACAGAGGAATAGCAGAACAGCTGCAAAACGGAGTCACTATTCCAAACAGAGATGCAAGAACATTTCCGTAAAACTGTGATTTACCTTGTAGATGCGCTCTTACATATTCAGTATTGAAATGAGTTCTTAGGTATGAGACTAAAAAGATAATAGTAACAAGTAGAAACCATATTTTAACTGTGTCATAGATGAAAAAGTTAATTGCTTCACCCAGATGACCTTCTAGTTTTAACAAATCATAAATAATATAATCTACGCTATCTTTCCACATACTTTTAACCTTTTATACCAACGATAGTAAAACCACCAAAAGAATAGGAGGAGTTACTATAAGTCCAAATTTAGAGTAAGTCCAGAAGCTAATTTTAACTCCTTTCTTATCTAATGTATGAAGCCAAAGTAGAGTTGCAAGTGAACCAAAAGGTGTCATTTTTGGTCCTAAGTTACAACCGACAATATTTGCATAAATCATCGCCTCATTGGCAATGTCAACAAGAGCGATATCCATAACCATGATAGTCGGCATGTTGTTCATAAATGCACTCAAAAACGCTGCTAAAAATCCTGTTCCGACAACTGCAATAAGATCACTTTGGCTGTTTAAGTAAACTAAAATTTCCGCTATGTAGTCTGTAAGTCCTGCATTTTTAAGCCCATATACTACTATATATAGACCAAGTGAGAACCATACAACCTGCCAAGGAGCCTCTTTGATAATGTGGCGAGGTTCTACAGTTTTTGTCGCAGATGCAATGATAAGAAAGAGAACACCACCACCAAGAGCGAATACAGATACAGGTATATTGTAAGCATCCCCGATGAAATAACCGGCTAATAAAAGAGCTAGAAATAACCAACTAAAGTTAAATAATCCCTTGTGCTTTATAACATCATCTGGATTTTTAAGAARATGAATATCTACAGTTTTAGGTATGTCTTTTCTCAAAATTACCCAAAGAACTATCATAGATGCAATAACACTCACAAAATAAGGAAGAATCATGTTTGAGAAAAACTCAGCAAAACCAATATTAAAATAGTTTGCAGTTACTATATTGGTAAGGTTTGAAAATACAAAAGGTAAAGATGCACTGTCACTTATGAAACCCCCAGCTAGTAAAAATGCCAAAATAGTTTTTGTATTTAGACGAAGGATATTCATCTTTGCAAGTAAAATAGGAGTAAGTATAAGTGCAGCTCCATCATTGGCAAAGAGTGCTGAGACTATTGCTCCTAAGATGATAGAATAGAAGAACATTTTGTGTCCGCTACCTTTTGAGAATTTTGCCATCTTAAGTGCTGCCCACTCAAAGAAACCTATCTCATCTAAAACCATAGAGAGAATGATGATCCCTATAAAAGCAAGTGTCGCATCCCAGATAATGTCAAAAACTATACCGACATCACTGAAACTAACTACACCCAAGATAAGTGCAACTATTGCACCAATAACGGCAGTTGTACCTATCTGAAGTCCACGTGGTTGCCAGATAACAAATATAAGAGTGATTAAAAATATTATAGATGCTAAAATCATTATAGACCCAGTTCCATTCTTACTATTGGTGTTAGTTCCATTTTGATAAGTTTAAGAGTCTTCTCAAATGCTGAGTATTTCTTTCCATCAGGATCTTCATAACCAACGTGAATAACTTTGGTATTTTTAGGAAATACTGGACAAGACTCCATCGCATTATCACAGACCGTTACAACTAAATCAAACTCTGTATCTATAACTTTATCGAGTTTTTTTGAGTGGTATTCATCTCTCCACAAGTTGTTTTCTTGTAAAACTTTTTTAGCATTTGGATTTACCTTCCCACTCGGCTTTACCCCTGAACTCTGAGCATCTACCCCGTCTAGGTATTTATTAAGTACTGCTTCTGCTATTATAGATCTACAACTATTCCCAGTACATAATATTAAAACTTTTTTATTCACTTTTACATCCTTTATTTAACTCAGGTAATTTAACTTCTGAGAAACTAATCTCTTTTAGTATTGATTGTCTAAACTCATCTAGTGGGCTTTTAATAGAGTAAAATGCCCATCTTCCACGTCTGTCAACCTTTAAAAAACCACCATCTTTTAGTATCTTAAGATGCCTAGAGATGCGAGACTGAATCATGTTAAATGAACTCTCTATGTCACATACACACACTTCATCATTTTTGTTTATGAAGTTAAGTATTTCTACTCTAGTTTCATCATTTATGGAGCTGATAGTTTTTAAAAAAATTTCCATAGTAAGAGCTTCCTTTTCTATTAATAAGYGAAATAATAGCATAATAATTTTATATATCAAGATATGTTGATGTATTAGTTTTGAAATTTGATTTATGCAAGAATAAGTATGGGATAAATTGGATACAATTACAATTATGAACAGAAGACTTTTTTTAACAACTTTAACATTATCACCACTATTGGCTAATGATATTATAGATAATAGCAAAGATATCTACCTATCRTATCAAGAGTATATTACACTTAAGAGCTTAAATGACAGACTTAAGAGACTAAGAGGTTTTATAGGGTTTGCAAATTTTAATATAGTCTCATTTAATGAGTCTCTTTATTATGCTCGAAACTACTCCAAAATCGGTACATTTACAAAAGATGAACTTACTTTAGTCGATAAACTTTTCTCTGAAAATCCCAATCAATATGGTTTCTACGGTGATAAAACATGTACAAATATAAACAATAAAATATCAAAAAAGAATGTAGTGAAAATTCCTTATACGGGACACTACCTTTTTAAAGGTAAACCCTTAGTTGATTATAAGAAGTTAAAAAAAGATGTTGGACATACTCTTGTTTTAACTTCAGGTGTTAGAAATGTTGTAAAACAATTGAGTTTATATGCTAATAAACTTTATAATAATGGTGGAAATATTACACAAGCATCTATCCATATAGCACCACCGGCACACTCTTACCATACTATAAGTGACTTTGATGTCGGTCGTAGAGGATGGGGATATAAAAACTTTACAGATGCATTTGCATCTACTTTTGAGTTTAAAAAAATGAAAAAACTTGATTATATTAGTATGAGATACAACAAAAACAACAGTGATGGAGTACGATTTGAACCGTGGCATGTTGAAGTTATATAGTCTAATATTACTGCTTATATTACCACTTGCTTTAAGTGCTCAAAACACTTTTAAGTTTGACCTTATACAAAAGGGTAAGCTAGATAAAAATACTCTATTGGTTATTGGCGGAATACAAGGTGATGAGCCTGGTGGGTTTGTATCAGCATCTATACTAGCGACGCATTATGAAATTACAAAAGGTTCTATCTGGATAGTTCCAAACCTAAACTTTTATAGCATCATTAAAAGAAGTAGAGGTCCTTTTGGAGATATGAACAGAAAGTTTGCCAAGCTATCTAAAAAAGATCCTGAATATGCAACTGTCGAGAGAATAAAAAACTATATTAAAGATGATAATGTAAAACTTGTAGTTAATCTTCATGATGGCAGTGGATATTATAGACCAAAATATGAAGATAGCCTACACTCGCCACGTAGATGGGGACAGTGTTCTATTGTAGATCAGTCAAATATWGATGTACCCATTTATGGTAATCTTGAAGAAATATCATCCGAAGTTGTAAAGCATGTAAATAAGAATCTTATAAAAGATGAAGATATTTATCACGTTCACAACACTCGAACAAAAGAGGGTGATAAAGAGATGGAAAAGACACTTACATATTTTGCTATAAACCAAGGAAAAGCGGCTTTTGGAAATGAAGCTAGTAAAAGTCTTCCTACGCATAAAAGAGTCTACTATCATCTTTTAGCTCTAGAAAAATATATGGATATTATGGGTATAGAGTATAAAAGAAAGTTTACTCTAAATGCAAAAGGTGTTTATAGAGCTATAAATGATGATATTTATATATCTTTATATAATGATAGAATTAAACTTCCTCTCTCCCAAATAAGAAATATTGTAAAGTATTTTCCTATCAAAAAAAATGGTGTAGTAGATTTTAAAGCAAGTAACCCCCTACTTACAATTATTNAAAAAAAATAACACGTATGTAATCCAATATGGAAATAGAAGGCTCTCAAGACTTAAAGCCGATTATCAAGAAATAGATAATGAGCATAAGAGTGTGAAACTAAAAATAGATGGAAAAATGCAAGATGTTAAGTTTGGATCACTTATAGATGTTCAAGACAATTTTTTAGTAGAAGAGAATAGCAGCTATAGAGTTAATGTCATAGGCTATACAAACAAAAAGAAAAAAGAGACAGGTATAGAGATAAAAAAGAAAGAGATACCAAAACACTTCTCTCTTGACAAAAAAGGCACTATTTATAGAATTGAGTATTACACTAAAAATAAATTTGCCGGTATGGTTTTAATTAAATTTAGAACTTAGTTTTTTACATCAGTTAAGAAAAAGATGACTCCGATAATATACGATAATATATATTAAAGGATAAATTATGTTTAAAGTAATTATAGAAAAAGAGTGTAGCTGTTTTGCAAAAAGCTCGTTACAAAATGGAATAGAGATAGCATCTAAGGATGATGCACTTATGAAGTCAATAGAGATGAGAGATCATATGAATGATGAGTTCTGTGGTAAACACGAATTTAAAGTTCAAGAAGCTGGTAGTAACTTTGTTATTGCTTTTGCTGAGTCAACAAGTAATGGATGTTGTGGTGGTGGATGTGGAAGTCATTAAGACTTTCCACCTCTAAACCTACTACTTGTCGTAAAGATAAAATTTATTATATTTTATCATCGAAGTCAATTCTTTGCCATATTTAGCACCCATTTCAGAATAACGATCTAATTTTTTTACCAATTTATAGGGATCATCTGTTTTCATTTTTAACTTACGAAACTCTTTAAATGCATGAGAACGACCTAAAGTTTTATAGTAGTCCCTTATAGAATCCTCTATGCTCGCATATTTTTTAAGCCATATAGTTTTAGTCCCTCTTTTCTCACCAGCAGCTATTCTAGGCTCTTTTTTATTAAATGACCAAACTCCGAAAATATTTGTAGCTTCATTGAAAAATCTAGAAGTTGCCCATGCACTTTCCATTGCTGCTTGTGCGACTGCTATACTTCTTGGGTGTGGTTTTAAAGCCATTAAAAGCTCTTCATCACTTTTTATTTTATACGTTTTTTTAAGACTAGCAATTTTTTGAGCGTACTTTGGATTTTTTATATTTTTAGATACATCTTTAAACTGTGCATCTAGCTCTTTGTAAACATTGTCTACAGCCGGTGCTATAAGACTACGAAATCTCTCTTTTTTCTCTTTTACGCTCATAGGTTTTGACTCTTTAGCTATTAAAGTGTTTGAGAATATTAGCAGTGCCAGGACTAGGGTTAGTTTGAAAATTTTCATATTAGAAACTCCATATTTAGTTTTTTACTATATGCACTTAGCATAGCTTGTTCAAAGTCGTTGTTTGTAGAATATTGGTAACCAAAAGTTTTACTCCACATCTCATGCTCTTCCATACATAGGTAGAAAAAGACATCTTTATGCCAAGGAGTAAAACTCTCATAGGCATGTTTGAACATCTCTGCTTTTATAGAGTCAGGGTAAGAGCTTTTACCACTTGCGTTAACAAATGGCATCTGAGTTATTTTACTTCTAAACTCTCTATCTCTAAGTTGTTTGATAACAGGTTTTATAAATGTAAGTGTACCAAAACTTATTAGTGCAACTTCGCTGGATTTAAACTCTTTTAAAAGTCTATTGTAAACTTCTTCATAGTCACTTAAATAATTTTCATACTGAACTATAGGGTGAAAGTGAAAACCAACTTTTACACCTTTATCTGCTATTTTTCTAGCTGATGAAATTCGCTTATCAAGTGAAGCTGCCAGATGCTCTTCATTTTTAATGATGGTCGGAGTATTTAGCGACCATGTACAGAGTATGTTATTTGGTACATCATGTTCTAAAAAGTGCTTTATGTTGTCAGACTTTGTTTTAAATTCTAAGATGACATTTGGGTTCTCCTTTGCAAAAAGAAAAAGAGCGTCTAAAATACCTTCACGATTTCCCCACATAAGCGAGTCAGATGCTTGACCAGTACCAATATGATAAGTTTTGTTTTTATCTAGGTTTAGGTTCTTTAGTTTATCTGCAAAACTACTGTCAAAGGTAATAGTGTTTTGATTGTAAAAACTCTGAATAGAACAGTAAGAACAGTCAAAGCCACAACTCTCTACAGCATCTAGAGTCAGAAGGTTACAACACCTAGTTTTTTCAGATGCAACAGGACAAAGCCCAAGACCAAAGCCATCTTTAGCTTCTGTCTTAAAAGTGAACTTCTGTTCTTGTGGTATATTTTTAAGTTCAAAGTTTTCATAGGAGTTAGGTTTGTTACGTATATCTTCATAAGCTTTTCTAAGTCTTGTAAAAACAACCTTTTTTTGATTATGATCTGGAAATATCTCAATGATGTTATTTTCATCCCAGATGCTAAGGTCTCTTGCAATATTTATTATCTGTTTTATCTCTTGTTGAGAAAACCTTAATTCAAATGATTTGTTTTTTATAAACTCTTGTTCATTTGCTGGAAGCTTGAGAAAAAGAGTGTTCTTTATAGAGTCGTTAAATTTGTTTAAGTAAGTATTCATAAGTGTAATTCTAGCAAAATGTTTACTAACTTTATTTTATAATTTAATTTCAACTCTATTTCTTCCACTTTCTTTTGCGGTATAGAGAGCTTCATCTGAAAGTCTTATCATATCTTCAAGTGAGTCAGAAAAACCAAAGTATATACCAGTAGATATTGTATATGATATTTTAGTTCCATCAACATCTATAATATTCTCTTCAAACTTTCTTCTTATCTTTTCAAAAAGTAGTTTTATATTTTGGAGAGTTATATCTTCAAGAAGTATACAAAACTCCTCTCCACCAAAGCGTGCCATAAGATCTGAAGTCCTTAGGTTCTTATCTAGTATTTTTTTAACTTCTTGTATAGCTATATCACCTATATCATGTCCATATGTGTCATTGATGTTTTTAAATTTATCTATATCTATCATAGCAACTGCAACAGGAGATTCTTTTCTCTTGTTTTTTGTATATATAGATTTTCCACTATCAAAAAAGTAGCGTCTGTTATACGCACCTGTTAAGAAGTCTTTGTTTGCCATATCTTTTATTTTGCTAAAAAGATCTAGCAGTTCTAGATTTGAGTTTGTTCTTGTAATAATTTCATTGTGTGTAAATGGTTTGTTTATAAAATCATTAGCACCAAATTTTAAAAATCTATCTATCACATCTTGATCTTCTGCAGAACTAATAACAATAATGCCAAGTTGATCTTTTTTATATTTTTCTCTTACTTTAATTGTGAGGTTAAGCCCATTCATATTAGGCATCTCATAGTCTGTAATAATAAGAGAGATATTTTTATTAGTTTCGAGAATTTTTAATGCTTCAAGACCATCCGAAGCTTCTAGGACTTTGATTTTTGTCTTTATTAAACTATCATGTAATATCTTTCGATAGACTCTTGAGTCATCAACGATTAAAACTGTTGTATCGTAGTTTTTTAGTGTTCTAGATATATCGTTAACTGCAAACTTTATACTAGATGGGTCATTCTTTAAAATTACATTTAAAACATCTTTTTTGAGTAGGTTCTTTTGTGCTTTTTCATCAATTGTTCCAGTCAGAACAACAGATGGAATATGATGAGAGTTAGCAAGTCCTACAACTTCTCCATTTGGAGCATCCGGAAGGTTTAAATCCAAAAGAGCAGCATGAAAATCACCATTATGCTCTCTTAAAAGCTTTACCGCTTCTTTATAGCTTGCTGCGTAATATGCTTCAATGTTACTATGAGTTTTAATCTCTGCCTTTAAAAGGGATAAAATTGTTTGACTATCATCTACTACTAAAACCTTTTTCATAACTAAGCATCCTATTTATTGATAAAGAAAATTATAACAATATACGATAAATAAAAAATTAAATTAATCAATAGTATTGCAATATGTCATTTATTTAGATTTTATAATATATATGAGTTATTCTTCTGCTAGTTTTCTATTTGGAGAGTATAAAATGATTTTAGGAAAGTGTCCGTACTGTGATAGTGGAAGTATAGAAGTAAGAGATAAAGAAGTCAGCGGTAAAAAAGTAAAACTCTATGCGTGTTCTAATGCTAACTGGAAAAGTGAGGATGGARAGATGTATGAACTAACAGAGGCTTCTACCTGTGATTTTAAGATATGGCAAAATGCACTCTCAAGATATGGGAAGTGGCTTTCATATAAAGAAGTGAGAGGACTATTAGAAGATGAACCTATTGAAGTAGAACTGCTTAGTAAAAAGTATGGTAAAAAAGTTTATTACAATAAATATATAACATTAAATCAAGAGTATGGAGTCAGTGTTATATGGGATTAGAACATTAGTTTTAATCTCAACCCGATTTCTGCCACTCTCTTTAGCTACATATAGTGCTTCATCTGAAAGTCTTATCATCTCTTCAAGTGAGTCTGATGAACCAAAATATACTCCAATCGATACAGTATAAGTAATAGTATATTTACTTGTTCTAATAATATTATTTTGAAACTTATGTTTTATCTTCTCAAAAAGCAGTTTTGTATTTTCATATGTAATATCTTCAAGAAGTACACAAAACTCTTCTCCACCAAAACGTGCCATCAAATCAGATGCTCTTAAATTATTGTCTAATATTCTCTTTGCTTCTTGTATTGCTATATCTCCGGTATCATGTCCATATCTGTCATTGATGTTTTTAAACTTATCTATATCTATCATAGCAACAGCTAAAGGAGTTTTATTCCTTTTACTCTTTTCATATACATAGCTCCCTGTATCAAAGAAGTAGCGTCTATTATAAGCTCCAGTTAAAAAATCTTTATTAGCCATATCTTTTATCTGTCCAAAGAGATCTAAAAGCTCAAGGTTTGCATTTATTCTAGTCACTATTTCATTATGTGTAAATTTTTTATTAATAAAATCATTTGCCCCAATCTTTAGAAATTTACTTATTACGTTTTGCTCTTCAACAACACTGATTGCAATGATTCCAAGTTGATCTTTTTTATATTTTTTTCGCAGTCTAAACGTAAGCTCAAGTCCATTCATATTTGGCATCTCATAATCAGTAAGAACAAGAGAGATATTTTGATTAGTTTCTAATANTTTTAATGCTTCAAGACCGTCAGAAGCTTCTACTATTTTAAGTTTTATTTTTTTTAGACTATCTTTTAAAATTTTTCTATATATATCTGAATCATCAACAATCAATACAGTAGTATCATAGTTTCTTAGAGTTCTTGAGATATCGCCAACTGCACAAACTATATCTGATTGGTCATTTTTTGAGATGATATTAATAACATCATTTTTAAGTAGGTTATTTTGTATTTGAATATCTGTGATATCAGTTAGTATAACGGATGGTATATTGTAAAAGCTAGCAAGTTCTACAACTTCTTCATCTTTGGCATCTGGGAGATTAATATCTAGTAGAGCTGCATGAAAGTTTCCTTTGTGCTTTTCTATAAGAAACATAGCCTCTTTATAGCTTTTTGCAAAGTATGGTTCAATATCGTCATGCTTTTGTATCTCTTTATTTAATAGGGTTAGAATTTTTTGATTGTCATCAACGATTAATACTTTTTTCATTGCTAAAACCTAATAATTATATTGACATTGATTATAGCCATAAAGACTAAATAGTTATATGAAAGTATAAAACTCTGTTTTAAAGATGGTGATTTGTTTGAAGATAAAAATTCAAATTTAATGGACTTAATAAGATACACACTTGTCACTTATCACTATGAACTAGGGGTTATTTTAACCATTTAATAGTTTTTTATTTGATTAAAATAGTTGAATTAACTTCTCTTAATAAATCTTTTACATTTATTTGGGTACAATCCTCGTCCGCTTTGCTGTTTTAACAAAAACAAAAGAGTATTTCTATCTTTATATACTATTTATATAGATAAAAGTATTGGCAAGTGAAAAATTCTCACCGATGGGTGTAGCTTTAGTGATTAAGCAGAAGCCGGACTAGTTCGGATTTTGTGAGAATTAAGTATATTTGCCTAAGAGCAGTGAAGACAATGAAACAAGGACTTACGATGAAAGTAAGAGCTTCAGTAAAGAAGATGTGTGATGACTGTAAAGTTGTTAAGAGAAAAGGCATTGTAAGAGTAATCTGCAAAGTTAAAAAACATAAACAGAGACAAGGATAACCATGGCTCGTATTTCTGGTGTTGATTTACCTAAAAAGAARAGATTAGAGTACGGTTTAACGTACATCTATGGAATTGGTTTAAATGCATCTCGTCGTATTTTAGACGCGACAGGCATTGACTATAACAAAAGAGTTTTCGAATTAAAAGAAGCTGATGTTGCTGCAATTACTGCGGAAATCCGTGCCAACCATATGGTTGAAGGTGATTTACGTAAAAAAGTAGCTATGGATATTAAGTCACTTATGGATTTAGGTTCATACAGAGGTCTTCGTCACCGTCGTGGTCTTCCATGTCGTGGTCAAAAAACTAAGACAAATGCGCGTACTCGTAAGGGTAAACGTAAAACTGTCGGCGCAGCATAAGGATTAACAAATGGCAAAAAGAAAAGCTGTTAGAAAAAAAGTAGTAAAAAAGAATATTGCACGTGGTATCGTTCATATTGCAGCATCATTCAATAATACACTTGTAACAATTACAGATGAGATGGGTAACATGATTGCTTGGAGTT
>NVRL01000016.1 GCA_002732645.1 Sulfurimonas sp.
CGGATTTACACCCTGTTTCGTGACATTTTACATTTTCCTCGATTAATCCGGCTTTCAACCATCAGCATAATTTTGTAAAGTAGTTATAGCATTGTCTAGATTTTTTTCAGAAGATGTCAACATGTTGTTCATACTATTTCTAAGAACATGTACATATGGAGTTTTAGAATCTGCGTTGACTCTACATGAGAAGTGACCTTTTGAAACTTTATCTGCGATAAGCACCATCTCACCAGCAACTCTTGTGTCGTTAAGTGTAGCTTCTTGATAACTAGTTACTATCTTGTTAAAGTTTTTCTCTGCTTCATCAATTGTGCTCTCATCGATTTCAACTTTGTTTCTTTTAAACTCCATAAGCTCAATAAGATCTAATCTTTTTTTATTAAGATCACTTGAACCCAAAGTCTTCATAGAGTTCACACCGATTACAACACCGAAGACTACTACTGCTACAACAGCCTGTATAATGTTTGAAGTAGTTAAAAACAGAGATGCTATTAAAATTACGAATGCAATTGATACTATTATTGTTTTTTGTAAATTATTCATTTATATACCTATCTTAGTGTTTTGTATAGCGCTTCGGCTGTTTTTATCTCTTCTGCTGAAGGTTTTCTTCTACAAGACATATAACTAGTTTTGTTTGAAGCACTATCTTTCATAGGGTAAACAGTTGCATATACCCAGTAGTAACCACCATCTTTAGTCTTGTTTTTAACATAACCACTCCAAACTTTTCCACTTTTTACAGTATCCCAGAGAGCTTTAAAAGCAGACTTTGGCATGTCTGGATGCCTAACAATATTGTGAGATTTTCCAATTAATTCATCAATCGTATAGCCAGCTATTTTACAAAAGTCATCATTAGCAAATAAGATAATACCTTTATCATCCGTTTGTGATACTAGAAAATCATCATTTTTTAGAACGTGTTCTCGCATAATACCTCTTTATGTTATTTATAATTGAAATTATAGCAGAATATAATTACGTTTAAGACATCTGTATAAAAAGTTTTTTCTCTAGTACATGCAGAAGTTCAGGGGCTTTGTAGTATTTTTTTTACTTATATCAATTGAGTCCCAAATGTAACCTTTATTAGCATATACAACACTGCTGAAGTAAATAAATATCAAAAACTTATCTCATTATTTTCTTTTATTAACTTTAAATATCACAATCAACACATAATATTTAAGTCATTTGAATTCAATTTAGGCAAAATTCGACAATATTTAAGAATTAAGGAAAGAATTATGGATGCAAACGGCATGGAAACTGTATATAATCAAGCTATTTTATTTTTTGCTCTTTTTGGAACTATGTTTATAGTATCTTTTTTTATCACAAAAAAAAGTTCAAAAAAGTTTGAAGATGCACACTCTTTAGAAGATAGAAAAGCTGCTGTAAAAAAAGAAAAACTTGTTAGTACTTTTTTAAATACATCTACTATAAAAATACTAGGAAAAGATGCAACTCTTAAAGAGCTTTCAAATAAGTTAAGCAAGGGTGCTATCAATAAAGAACAATACACAATTCTTGAACAGACTCTAAAGGCTAGTTAGAGTTTACAAATCAATCTATATATTTATAATCTTTAAGAATTTTTAAAAAAGCGTCTGCCATCATCTCATAACCTTTTGCATTAGGATGAACGTAGTCACTTTTTAGAGCTCTGTTTAACTCTATATGAGTAAGTACATCATCTTCTAAAAGTACCCCTTCTTCAGCAGCTACCTCATCATACAAAGAGAGTGTACTAAAACCAAAAATATGAAAATCAGGTACTGCTACAAGAATCACTTTAGACCCACTATCTTTAATAAGTCTTACCATCTTAGTTAGATTTTTTTTTAGATCTTCAAGAGGTAGTTTTTGGAGTATGTCATTACCACCATGACAAAGAATAACCAGATCAGGTTTTTGTTCCAAAAGTGCAGGTAAACGTAGTAGACCCTCTGAACTTATCTCGCCGTTTATACCTGCATTTATAACTTTTAATCCACTTTTTTCTTGTAAGTATGCAGGATAACTTGTGTTAACAGATGCTCCAAAACCCTGAGTTATACTATCTCCAAAGGCTAATATAACAGAATCTTCATCCAATAAATTTTCTGACAAACTATCCCTACTCTCTTTTGTATATACCATAAATGCGACAATTAAAATAACTAAGAATGCCATTAGTGTTGTTCTGCTCATGGAGCAATTATAGCATGTAAGTTATTTATCGTTTATAATAGCTTTTTATTAGTTGCTGAATCTGCGAATGCATATCCATCTTTACCGCTTTTCTTAACTTTATACATGGCATCATCAGCTCTAGATAATATATCTTCTAAAGTTTCACTGTTTTGGGCCGTTGCAATCCCTATACTCATACTAATATTAACTTCTTCTTCATCTTTTAGGACTATTGGCATACTAAAACTATCAAGGACACGCTGAGAAAGTGATGAGAGTTCATCTACATTTTCGTACTCAGGTATAAATACTACAAACTCATCTCCACCTATACGAACAGCTATCTCATTAGTTCTACTCATACTGTTAAGTCTCTCACTAATTATTATAAGTACTTCATCACCGGCTGCATGACCAAGAGTATCGTTAACCTTTTTAAAACCATCAAGATCTATAAACATCAGTGCCATCTTTCGATCAAATCTCTGAGCACTCTTTTGAAAGATATCAAAATTCTCAAACAGTCCATTACGATTGAGTAGTCCTGTTAGTTTATCTGTCATACTTAGATGCTCCAACCTAAGCTCAAGCTCTTTTCTACTGTCTATATCAGTATAAAAACCAATAACTCTATCAGGAATCCAATCTTTATCAAAAAGAACCTTTGCACGATTTAGTATCCACTTATACTCACCGGATTTTGTCATAACTCTGTACTCAGTCTCATAATACTCAGTATTTGCACTCAGATGTTCATGGAGTTTTTTCTCTGCTTCATCTACATCATCAGGGTGAACCAGTCTCTTTAGAAACTCAAAACTACACTCTATATCGTCCTTTTCATATCCAAGCATTTTCAGTAGTGCTTCAGAACAAAACATAGTATCTTTTTTTATACTCCAATCCCACAATCCATCACGACTACTTTCAATCGCCAAGTTGAAGCGCTCAATATATTCGTGTAGCTCTTCTTCTTTTTCTCTTTGTTCTGTGATATCAACTATATATCCGATATAGTGACTTATCTCACCATTACTATCATAGACTATTTGCGTAGTATCATGAATCCAAGCATAAGTCCCATCCTGACGTCTTATTCTATAGTCTTCATGTTGAAAAGATGCAACTCTTTTTTGAGAATTTTCTTGAACCTCTYGAAATACTCTCGAAAGATCATCTTCWTGAATAATTTTACTATATTTCATATGGGAACTTAAAAAGGCTTCCGTCTTATAACCTAAAATATTTTCTAAACTTTCAGATACATACTCAACCGGCCAGTCGACAGTATTTTGCCATTTAAAAACAATCATATTACCGCTATTAAAAAGATCATACGCGACTTCTATCTCTTTTGTTTTCTTTTTATTCTCAGCAAAAAGGTCAATTAGCTCTATATTTACATTTACCCTAGTACTAAACTCTTCATATGTAAATGGTTTAGCTAGAAAATCATTAGCACCATGACGCAGAAAGTTTGTAGCGATAGACTTACTGTTATATGCACTAATAGCAATAATAGCAAGTCTATCTTTAGAGTATGTCTGACGTAAAAGCATTGTTAAGTCCATACCGTTCATAGTCGGAAGTTTATAATCTATCAGAACCAGAGATACATGATGAGTTTTTAACTGCTCAATAGCTTCTTCTGCATCATGCGCTTCAATTACATTTATCTGAAGTTTTTCTAAATATGTTTTTAATAGCTCTCTTGTACTAACAGAATCATCTACTACTAAAACCTTTTCAGTAGAGTTTTTTAGTATTCTATTTACAGATGTAGCGATATAGCTAATACTTTGAGGATCACTCTTAGTTACATACTCTACGATATTTTTCTCTAGTACGATATTTTTAATAGTTTCATTTATCCCGCTACTTAGTACAATTGTCGGAATATTATATTCCAATGAAAGATCAATAACTTCTCCATTATTAGCATCTAGCAGATGCACGTCTAAGACAGCTATATCAAAGCTGTTCTCTTGGATAAAACGCTTTGCTTGCTCATACGATTGTGCCATAAAAATATTAGCTTGTATGATTTTTGAGATTTCTTCTTTTACAACTGTACGGATAAATTTACTATCATCTACAATCAATATATTTTTCATAAATTTAAACCTTTTCTAGATATTTTAAGATATCTTTTGGAAGTGCTTTTAGAGAATTTTGCTTAACAACCGCACCTAGTTCTTGAGCGACTTTTGGCATTCCGTAAACAACAGAACTACTACTATTTTGCCCAAAAGTCATAGCACCGCTTTTACGCATATTGAGTAGTCCTTTGGCTCCATCAGACCCCATGCCTGTCAAAATCACACCGACTGCATCATTGGAAGCTGTTTTAGTCACAGAGTTAAATAACACATCAGCAGAAGGGCGATGACCTGAAACCTTTTCTCCTGTTCCTAGCTCAATGTAATACTCTCTATTTGAATATCTAAGTACCATATGAATATCTCCTGGAGCTATTAAAGCAACTCCATCTCTTAAGACATCTCCATTTTTTGCTTCTCTTACATCTATCTCACAGAAAGTATTAAGCCTGTCTGCAAGCTGTTTTGTAAAGTTTTCAGGCATATGTTGAACAATCAACATCCCCGGTGTATTTTTTGGAAATTGTGGAAGAAAGTTTTTTAAAGCTTCCACACCACCTGTTGATACACCAATAGCTATAATTTTTTGTCTAGTCTGAGATAGTGGTTTGTTAAAGGATAGTTGAAACATAGGGGACGAGTTCTCGTTAGTTAAAATATTAGCACCTGCGGCACTCTTAACTTTTTCRATAAGTTCTATACTATGTTTATCTGATGCATTTAGCATCTCTATAGTCGGCTTCTCTATAACATCAACAGCTCCGGCTTCTAAAGATTCTAAAGTCTTACTACCGCCTACCGTTGTCATTTTTGAGACCATTACTACGGGTGTAGGCATATATTTCATAAGTTTTTTTAAAAAAGTTATACCATCCATTTTTGGCATCTCAATGTCAAGACATACTACATCAGGCTTTACCTCTACTATCTTATCTCTAGCTTCATAAGCATCGTTGGCAGTATATACTTTCTTTATATCTCTATCAGTACTCAGTATATTTGTAATAATCTCTCTTGCTGTAGCACTATCATCAACAACTAGAACTTTAATTCCCACTATTTACACCTCACCTTTTTGAATGTACTTCAGAAGAACTTTTCCCGTATCACTACGCATCATGATTCTTCTACCCTTATCTCCACCTATATCACTAGCAGTTATTGGAATACAGTATTCTTTTAAAATCTCTTTAGCTATCAGTATATTTTTACGTCCTACCATCATATCTTCACTGCTTACCTCTATAACATTTCCACCGCCAAATATCTTAGCTTCCATATTTTCTATTTCGCATCCGACATTCAACATACTCTCTATAAGTCTTGGTATAGATATATTTCCATATTTTGGAGTTTGTAGACCATGTTCATTCCAGAGTGGAACAAGATAATGGTTCATTCCTCCAATATTTTGAACACTGTCATATAAACAAACAGCTATACATGAACCCAATATTGTACTAATTTCCGTAGGTCTGGCACCAATATTAATTTCACCAACGTGAATAAATTTTCGTGTATACATATTCTAAAACTCTACCATGTCCTCTGAGTCATCAAATATAAACTCATTGGAACCGATTCCTCTTGAGAGGCTGACATCTTTCTCATCAACTTTTGATAGTTTTACAGTAAACAGCGTTTTGTTATCTTGTCTTGTATTTTCAATACTTCCATCAAGAGATTCTATAAGACCACTCACAACACTAAGTCCCAGTCCTAGTCCAGCTGTTCTACGAGTGTTTCCTGATTCATAGTGATAAAAACTACTATAGATATCTTGCTCTTTTCCTTTTTCAATTCCTTCACCCATATCTTCAACACTTATGATGTAATTATCATCATCACTAGAAAAAGTAACATCTATCTTAGAGTTTGAATAAGAGTACTCACAAGCATTTGAGACAAGATTTAAAAGGATTATATTTACTTTTTGTGAGTCACTTATAATTTCATCAGAACCTTCAAAATTGTAATTTACACCTAAAGACTTTTCTTTGATTAAGAAACTAAAATAGTCCGTAACCTCATCAAATATATCTTCTATCTTTACCATCGAGTAGTCATTTGCTATCTCTCCTGCTTCTATCTCAGATGCACAAAAAATATTTTTTAAACTAAAGTCCAGTTTTAACAGCTCCATTTTCATCAAAGAAGATAGCTCTGTCATCTGCGAGTTATCAGACTTTTTAACCATCATATTTACAATGTTTAAAAGAGATGACATAGGGTTATTAAACTCATTTTTCACTAATGAGAGGAACTTACTTTTTATCTCTTGAGATTTTTTGTTCTTTTCATTTAAAACAAGTAGCTTCTTTGTCATCTCTTCCATCTCTTCAATAGAAGATTTCTTCTCCTGAAACCTACGTCCAATCTCATCTAGTAACTTCTCGTCTGTAATTGTAGAAATATCCATATCTGTCCCTTTATTTTAATTTRTAAATAGATGGTGAGACCAATCTATAGTTAAGTTTTTTATTTTGTATAGATTCTGAGTGTCCAACAAAAACCATAGAACCTTTTTTTAGCAAACGTGTAAGTTCACTAAGTAGCTGATCCTGAGTTTGACGGTCAAAGTAAATCATAACATTTCTGCAAAAAACAACATCAAACTTATTTTTAAATATTGTATAGTTACCTGTTACAAGATTAAAAGAACGAAAAGTTATGTATTTTTTCAACTCATCTTTAATGGCAAAAGCTTTACTCCCTTTCTTACCAACTGCAGGATTGAAGTACTTATACTTCATGTGCTTTGGCATATTTTCAACAGCCTTCTCTTCATAGATGCCAGTTTGTGCATGGAGCAACATGTTCTCAGATATATCTGTAGCTAGTATCTTAATATCCCACTCATAAAAATCTTTTAAATGCTCTTTTAAAAACATGAGGATGCTATAGGGTTCCTCTCCGCTAGAACATGCCGCAGACCAGATGCGAATGCGTTTATTCTCTTTATCAAACATATTATCTATATTTTCCAGTAAATATATCCACTGACTATCTTCACGAAAAAAAGAGGTAACATTTGTAGTAATAGCATTTACAAGCATTATTAGCATCTGATCACTTTTATCGTTTTCTATTATCTCATAGAGTTCATCGTAGTTGTTTAGTTCAAACTTTATAAGCCACTTTCTAAGACGAGTTTGTACAAGTGTGCGTTTATGCTCTGAAAGATTAATGCCTATTTCATGATATATAAGTTCTTGAAATTTTTCAAACACTTCATGACTAAGCTCTCTTTCGTAAGGCACTATCTGGTCTCTCCATAACTTATCAACTCTTCTACATTCAGAATAAGTGCTATCTCTCCACTACCCATGATGGCACCGCCTGAGAACTCTTTGAGTCTAGATAGAATAGGTCCTAAAGATTTTATAACTACCTGCTGTCTTCCTATAAGGTCATCAATTAAGATAGTATATTTTCCATGTACACTATCTACACATATAAGCGTAGACTCCCAGATATTTGGAGTTTTACCATCTAGTTCCAATGTATGATTTAGCCTTATAACAGGTAGCATCTCACCTCTAAGGTCAACAAATTCACCCTTATGTTTMAYSRWAWSAWCCNAWATTTTTACTTGGAAAAAATGATTCTACTACAGAGAGAGTAGGAATAATAAAAGTATCTCCTGAACTACTAACTAGCATCCCGTCTATAATTGCAAGAGTAAGAGGAAGCATGATTGTAAAAGTAGTACCCTTTCCTACTTCTGACTTTATCTCAACTTTTCCATGAAGTTTATTTATAGAAGAGACAACAACATCAAGTCCTACTCCACGCCCAGATAGGTCTGTAACTGTCTCTAAAGTAGAAAAACCTGGTTCCATGATAAGAGCGTAAATTTGAGAGTCACTAAGCTCATCATCTTTTTTGATTAAACCCTTCTCAACTGCTTTAGCAAATACCTTATCTCTATTGATGCCTCTTCCATCGTCAGAGACTTCTATAGCAATAGAGCCACCTCTATGATAGGCCTTAAGACAAACTCTTCCGACTGCAGGTTTTCCAAGTTTTTCTCTATCTTCTGCGCTACTCTCAAGTCCATGGTCTACGGCATTTCTGATTAGGTGAATAAGAGGGTTTGACAACTCATCAACCATAGTTTTATCTATCTCTGTCTCTTGCCCGTTTAACTCTAACGTGACCTCTTTATTTATCTTTCTAGATGCATCTCTAGCAACTAGTTTCATCTTTTCAAATGTATCTCCGATGGGAACCATTCTAAGAGACATAACCTTATTCTGAATAAGCTTTGTTATTTTTGAAAGCAGTCCCATAGTCTGAGTTACACGCTCACTCTTTATTTTCTTAATATCTTCATTTTCTTCTATAAAGTTCTGAGCGATAACAAGCTCACCCACAGATGCAAAAAGCTCATCTAATTTACTTGTATTAACTTTTACAAAAGAGCGTACTTCTCTAGTAGTTACAGTTTTGTTTACACTCTCTTGAACTATCTTCTCCAGTTCATCTTCTACTAAAATCTGAGCCTCTTCTTTTGATGATTGCTCAAATATCTTATGAATATACTCCATTGTGAACTCATGTTCTTCTATGTATTCAAATAGCTCAAGAATCTCTACCGATGGGCTTCTACTAGCAAGGATAATGTCAACTTTACCTATACTGCTTTTTTGAGGATCAAAACTAACGAGGTCTGGGATATTACTCATATCCCACCATGATTCTACAATGCGTCCCTCTTCCCCAAGTAGTTTAAAGAGTTTTGCATGGTCAAAACCTCTAAAATATATATCTTCATCCAGCAAAAATGATATGTGATAAAGTTCTTCACCATCTTCAAGTTTAGAGCTGTAACTAATAATCTCATCTTCACTAAATCMAAAAGCATCTTTAGGTTTAGATGCGGGTAAATCCAACTCTGAGAACTCTGATGATAGATCTGCTAATATTTTAGAGCTAACACTAGGTGTAGTCTCTTTTTGAACTTTTTTTGATATCATCTCTTTCATAGCATCTATAGTTGCATCAAAGTCATCAGGTAGTCCACCTTCCCCATTAACTTCAAGAGATAAAACGTCTTTGATAATACTAACAGCTTGCAAAAACATATCTATATTTTCAGGGGTTACAATATCTTCACTACTACGGTAATAATCAAGAACATCCTCGAAGCTATGGACAAACTGACCAAGTCTGTTAAATCCAAAAGAGTTAGCACTCCCCTTTAAAGTGTGAACCCCACGAAAAAGCTCATTTATAAGCTCTTTATCTTCAGGTCTTTCTTCAAAATCTACAATATCAATATCAAGCTTCTCGATAATCTCAGTAGCTTCTTCAATAAATATTTCTCGTATCTTATCTCTGTTCATGTTTTACCCAATGGATCAATCCGTAGTTATCAATATCTAAATCATTATCAATTATATCAATAACTATACTAGGTTTCGTTTTTTTTACACTATGAAGTAGACCAAACAAAGAAGAAGATGCAAAGATAGAAGTGTCTTTTATAACTTTTATTTCTTCTATGTATTCAAGCCTTGGTGATATAAAATTTTTCAACTCTATAACATCTTTTATATCCATGCTAAGCTCGATTTCTAATATGTCTCCATCAATAGTCATCTAAAACTCCTTGAGGTCCTCTTCATCTAGTGGAAAAATATCATTCACCTCTTTTTGAGCAAAGTTTCTCTTCTTCACTGCTCTTGGTGTTTGACTTTTATATATAGGATTATATGTAGCCGTTTGTCTCCCAGAGACTGCTTCACCAACCATCTTAGCTATAACTCTTACCATCTCGTTCATTGAAATAGCCTGAGCATTAAGCTCTTCAGCAGATGCTGCTGCTTCTTCACTTGTAGCTGCATTTTGTTGAGTAACATTATCTATCTCACCCATTGCCATAGCGATTTGGTTCATTCCATCACTTTGTTCTTTTGAAGATAGTGCTATCTCTGTAATTAGTTGTGAAGTTCCTTCTACACGCTCAAGTATCTCTTCAAATGCTTGTGATGTAGTTTTAGCTATTTCAGTACCATTTTTTGCCTGTAAAATAGACTTTTCTATAATAATAGATATTTCACTTGATGCTTCAGAAGAGCGTTGTGCCAGACTCTTAACTTCATCGGCTACAACCGCAAAACCAAGACCATGTTCACCTGCACGGGCAGCCTCTACAGCAGCATTTAGAGCTAGAAGTTTTGTTTGTGCTGCAATCTCGTCTATTGTTTTAATGATTTTTGAAATACGCTCACTTGAGTTGTTTATATCAACCATAGCACTAATCAACTCTTTACCTTTGTCACTACCATTTTGAGCAGACTCTTTTGATCGCTTAGCAAGAGAATCCGCCTCATTTAAGTTAGCACTGTTTTGCGTATTAATAGCAGTTGACTCTTCTATAGTTGCACTAACTTCTTCAACACCACTTGCCTGTTCGCTAGCACYYTKTKSMRKWNGCCGKWKMKRRRYYTSKARYMYYTKWWKRYGCRCWAMCMRMTTGSKYRTKMRACWMYWTWAYRGRYTKMWSWGCTCTACTTATTGGCTTGCTAATATAATTACCAAGACTCCAAGCAGCTAATAAAATTATTACTAAAAAGATTGCTGCCATGATTAAGATATTGTTTCTTAACTCATATACAGTAGCCAAGATTTCATGTTCATCTATCTCTGCAATAATTGCCCAGTGAAAGTTGTCATAAATAAAAGGGGCATAAGAAGATAAAACTTTCTCTCCTCTATAATCCAAAATAAACTTAGTATCCGTTTTGCCTGAAATTGCATCATGAGCTGCAACAGTTTTTACAGAACCTCTATCAGGATTTTTAAATGAAGCCTTAAGTGAGTGAGTATTCGCGTTTAGGTAACTGTCACTACGCATCAGATAATCTTGCCCAACTAAGTAAGTCTCTCCCGTATCACCCATACCTATACGGTCATGCATTATTTTGTTAATCATCTTCGGTGAGATTTGAACTATGATAACACCARAAATATTTCCTTTTTTAAGCATAGGAACACTCATAAACATTGTTGCTTCACCATTTGATGGAGTATAAGACTCCATGTCTACTAGATGCGACTTACCGTCAGCAACTGTTTTTTCCCAGGCTTGGGCTATTTTCGCAGCTCTTAATTCACCTGTTTTAAGGTTCTGACCAAGGTCTGACTTTTTATTTGCACTATACATAACGTGACCATGTTTTGAACAGACTAGGTAAAAATCTTCTAACTCATTTTTCTCTATAAAACTTTTAAAATAACTGTCGTATTCAGAATAGATTCTTTTTACTTCTGACTTCTCTGTTATGTTAAAACTTGAAGTCGCACCTACCTTGTACTTATCATGAACATTTCTCAGTTTTATATAGAGATTATAAATCTTTCTATCTTCACTCATATTTCCAAGACCACGTTCGAGCATCTTAAAGTAGGTAGTAAGTTGCTTACTTTTTAAATCCCTTGCCATCTCCACCTTATTTTCCGCTTCTTTCGTTAGTGCTTTACTTGATGAGATAGATGACGTAAGTGCCATAATTAAAAATGGTACGGCACCTACCAATAATAGTGCTGCAACCAACTGTTTTTTAATTGTAATATTCATTATTTTACCTCTTTTGTCTGTTTTTCATTAGATCGTATTGTCTTAATATCGAGTAACTCTGTCGCTTCAAATATCTGTTGTAAGTTAAGTAGCATTACTACATCATCTTCTATCTCAGCAACTTTATCAATAAACGATGTATCTATATTCTTTCCAAAATTAGGAGTATCTACAATATGATCATCATCTAGTAAAATCACATCTTCTACCTGGTCTACAATAAAACCGATAGAGATGCCATCTACCTCATAGATAATAATTGCGGTATCTATATTAAACTCTTTTTCATCCATACCAAACTTTAGTCTCATATCTACAATAGGTATCATCAATCCACGTAGGTTTATAATACCTTTAATAAAGTTCGGTGTTTTTGGGATGTGTGTAATATGTAYAGGCGCTATAATCTCTTTAATCTTTGAGATGCCAAGCCCATATAACTCATCATCAACAAAAAAAGTCAAATACTTATTTGCCATAGTATGTTTTTTTATTACGGTATCTTTAATCACAACTAAATTCCTAGAACCATCTTTATAGATTTAACCAGTTTCTCATCACTGAATGGTTTAACCATCCAGCCTGTAACACCTATCTCTTTACCTCTTGCTTTCATCTGAGCAGAACTCTCAGTAGTAAGAATAAGTATAGGTTTTGTTTTGAAAGCTTCTATTTGTTTTATCTCTGTTACTAGTTCCAAACCATCGAGTTGTGGCATGTTCACATCACTAATAAGAAGGTCAAAATCTTCTCTACCCTCTACCAAGGCATCTCTCAACTCTACAGGACTTAAATATGTAACAAGTGTAATAGAACCATTTGTAACAAGTTCATCCAATGCCATTTCAGCAGTCACTAAAATAGTCCGAGAATCATCTACTAATATAATTTTTTTAGCCAAAACAAAACTCCTTATATAGCTTTATTATACCAATTTTATTTTAAATGTCTACATATTATGAATCAATATTTATGTACTTTTTCTCTCTTTTGTGAGTTCTATAACAATTAGAATATATTATATAACTATATATAATTTATTTTAAATAATTCGATTAAACAGCTTTTATTAAGCGTATAGCTAAAAGTAACTGTTATAATGTCGACAACTATAAGGAACGTCGTTATGAATTCACAAACAAACACTCAAAATATAGCTGCTAATGATTTTAGTGGCGTCTTTAATGAAGCTATTTTGTTTTTTGCTATATTTGCATTTATGTCTATAGTCTCATTTTTTATCTCTAAAAGAAATGCTAAAAAATATGAACTTAAACATTCGGTTCAAGAGAGAAAAGAGATAAGAAGAAAAGACAAGTTGATACACAAACATCTAAACCCGTCAGGAATCAAGATTATGGGTAAAGAAGTAAAGGATAAAGAACTATCAATTAAGTTAAAACTTGAAGTTATAAATGAAGAGGAATACAAAATATTAAAAGAGAGTCTAGACTCTTTTTAATAACTACTGCCTTTGTCTCTATTTTCTGAAAAAAGTTTTCTAATAAACTTTAGGTCAGAACCTTTAAATTCATTGCCTGTATATGTAAACTCAAGTTTCTCTTTTAGCTTATCTATAAAAGTCATGCAGTTGTTATGATCTGTGTGGGATAAAAAGACTATCAATAGATCTGAGCTAAGTTGTTGAACGATATCTATCTGTCTTGTATTTTCTTCTAGTATATCAAATGCTTTAGAATTATTAGAATTTATAAGTATAACCGATAAAGGAAGCTTATAACGGGCTGCTCTGTAAAACTCATCTTGACCTATATTTAGGACATTATCTACCATCAGTTCCATTACATTGCCTTTCTTAGTACAGTACTAAGACAATTATACTATATATAACTTATTTAAAAACTAGAGACTAACAATACAGTTACGTCCATTTTGTTTCGCTTTATATAGAGCAGTGTCTGCTTGTTCAAATAGTGCTAGGCAACTGTCATAGTCTTTAAACTGTGAGATGCCGCAACTAACTGTAATATGACTAACTTTACTGAAGGAGTGCTTTTGTATATTATTTCTTATATTTTCAGCTAGGGTACATGCTATTTGCCTATTTGAATTTGCTACTATTACAGCAAACTCTTCACCACCCCAACGAGCTACAATATCACTTTCACGTATACTCTCTTTTATAATTTGAGCTATACTTTTTAATACAAGGTCACCGGCTAAATGTCCATAAATATCATTAACAAGTTTAAAGTGATCAATATCAAATATTAAAAGAGATAAGTTGCTTGCATACCTTTTTGAATATTTAAATTTTCCCTTCATATAAAAATCAAACTTTGACCTATTATATACACCAGTCAATTCATCATATGAAGCCATTACTTCCAATTTTTTTCTATCTGTTATATTTTCTCGAACAGAAATATAACCTATTTTTTTACCTTTATCATCAAATCTTGGATGTATCTTTACATTGACGTGAAAAAGAGTATTGTCTTTAGCACGATTTACTAGTTCTCCACTATATACTTCATCCGATAACAGTATCTCCCACATTTTTTCATATACAATACTTGGAGTATCTTGATATCTACATATTGAGTGAGGTTTTCCTATTAGTTCTTCTTTTGTATACTTTGTCAAAAAACAGAATGCTTCATTGCAATCTATTATATCACCAGCTAGGTCAGATATTGATATCGGTACATACATATCAACTATCTCTTTTACTTTTAAACAGTCCACGTATAAGCCTTATAATCAAATATTAAATYTATTTATTATACTTATAACATAATTCCACACTAATACAAACGATATATATATCGTTGCTAATTGTTTTATAAAACTGTTTTAATACCATTTAATAAAATTTATTTGCTAGGAATAAAGTGAAATATACAGATGAAGAATTATCAAAGTTTTCTGATGAAGTATTAGACACTGTATCAAAAAATGTACTCAAATATCGTAGAGAAAAAGGACTAAGCCAAATTCAACTAGCCCTTGAAGTTGGTTTAACTGGTGGTGCCTATATCGGTAAAGCAGAAATCAGAACACAAAACCATCATTTTAATATTAGACATCTATCAAAAATATCAAAAGTTTTAGATATTGATATTTGTAATTTTTTTAAATAAATTCTTGTATAATGCCCTCATGTTTAAACTATTTATCTCTTTTTTATTACTGTTATCTTTGCTGGATGCTAAAGATATTTTTCCCTCTTTCAAACTTCGTTCTATCGGTTATGTAAATGATTTTGTTATAGATGCAAATCATCTCTATGCTGCAAATGATATGGGGACTGTTGATATATTTGATTTAAGTACAAAAAAAATTATTAACCAGATTGTCCTACCACCAGTTACTACCGCTCTGAACAAACTTATAGCTGCAAGTATTATGAGTGTTGACTATTTAAACGGCAAAGTTCTCATCGTGAGCATCGGGAAAGATTCATTTAGAAATGTCTGGATATATGAAAACTTTGAACTTAAAAACATAGTAAATGAAGAAAAAAAGCTTACCATCAAAGAGGCTCGTTTTTTAAATGATGGGCAGATTATTTTTGGAACTTTAGGCGCAGAAGTAATACTTCACGACACACGAGAGCAGTACAATATATATAAAACTCAAGCCTCACACAGTACACTAGGTGACATAATGCTGAGTCCAGATAAAACTGAAATAGTCATTGCTGATGAAAGTGGTGCTATCAAGCTTTTAGATGCCAAAAGTTCTAAAATAAAGCGTACTTATGATTCACAAAACGTTGATAATATTTYTCATGTGGCTTATAGTAATGGTGTTGTTCTTACAGCCGGACAAGACAGACGTATAGCAGTATATCAAAAGGGTCAAAAAGATTACCATATAAAGAGTAGCTTCTTAGTCTACTGTGTAGGTCTTAGTCCAAGTGCAAAAATAGGTGTATATACAAGTGGTGAAGAGCACCACCTTCAACTATTTAACCCAACGACAAAGAAACACGGAAATCGTCTTGTAGGTCATGACAAACCGGTAAACCAAATAAAGTTTATAAACGAAAAAGAGTTATTTAGCTCTGAGGGTCGTAGAGATATCTTTTACTGGAAACTAGACTAACTCTTCACATATTTAGCTAAAAAACTGTTTAGCTGATTTGCAAACTCATGAGCATCTTTACTTGAAAATGGTTTTGGTCCTCTTGTCACTTCTCCGCTATCACGAATCTTCTCCATCAAATCTCTCATCGCAAGATACTGTTTGATATTATCAACACTATAAAGCTCTCCACGATGATCTATTGCATGAGCATCTTTACTTATGACTCTATCTGCTAAAGGAATATCAGCAGTAATTACAAGGTCACCCTCTTGAACCAACTCTACTATTTTATGGTCAGCTTCATCTGCTCCTGCATCTACTATCATATAGGTAATATATTTTGATTTACCTATATCTATCTTTTTATTTGCAACAACAAAACTTTCAAGACCTAGTCTCTCGATGGAGCGATATAAGATTGGTTTTAACAAGTTAGGGAAAGCATCCCCGTCTACATATATTTTTATCAATTTGAGTTCTCACTTAGTTTTACTATTTTTATATAGAATTCTACTATAATATATTTTATAAAAAGGATTTATTTTGGCATTTAATCTAAAAAACACTCTTGTTATTGGCATCTCTGCTACTGCACTCTTTGATCTTTCAAAACAGGACAAACTTTTTGCAAAAGAGTATAAAAACGATCCTGAAAATGCAATACAAAGATATAGAGAGTATATGCTAAAAAATGAGCATCTGCCTCTTGATGAAGGAATAGGTTTTCCACTTATAAAAGCTCTTTTAGATTTAAACAAGTATCAAAATAAAGGTGACTCTCCTCTTGTAGAAGTAGTAGTTATGTCAAGGAACTCTCCCGATACTGGTGTAGTAGTTCTAAACAATATAAAAAAACTAAACCTAAATATAACAAGGTCTGCTTTTACTGCCGGAGAATCAAGTGCAGACTATCTCGAAGCATTCGATGTTGATCTATTTTTAACTACAAATGAGGCAGATGCACAAAAAGTCATAGATAAAAAGGCTTGTGCTTCTGCTGTTTTATCTACTCCACCTGAGTATAAATGTGATATTCCTGATGGTCAAGTCAGAATAGCTTTTGATGGAGATGCTGTACTTTTTGATGAGACAAGTGAGCTTGTATATAAGACAGATGGCATAGAAGCTTTTCATGAGAATGAACATAATTCTCAAGACATTCCAATGAATGAAGGACCCTTTGCATCTTTTTTAAAAAAACTTGCACGACTACAAGAGAGACTTCCCATGAAGATGGAGCTTTCACCAGTTCGAATAGCTCTTGTAACTGCTAGGAATGCCCCATCTGATATCAGAGTTATTAAGACTTTAAGACACTGGGGCGTCTATGTTGATGAAGCATTTTTTCTAGGTGGAATAGAGAAGAGTAAGATACTAAAAGCTTTTAAAGCACATATATTTTTTGACGATCAAGATGTGCATCTTGAAACCTCATCATTAGTTGTACCTTGTGGAAAAGTGTTGTATCCATCCTCTTCAAAGCTTAAAAATCAAAAAAAACAGTGTGATATTGTAACAAAGTTGTAATATTGTCAATTTTCTATTGTAAATAACAAAAAGTTATATTATAATAAGCGCTAATTTATCACAAAATAATCATTATTTTTTGATACACAAGGGGTTATAAATGGTTAAAAATAGTATTATAGTTGTAGAAGATGATGAAATCACAGCACTGAATCTCAACTTATCACTTCAAAAACATGGTTACAACGTGATTGCGGTGTGTGATAATGCTACTCAGGCAAAAAATAAAATACAGGCATATAAACCTGATATAATCATTATAGATATCTCCCTTGATGAGAGTAACGATGGAATAGAACTAGCAAAAGTAGTACGTCAAAAGTACAATATTCCATTTATTTATCTAACATCTTACAGCGATGATGATATTATTGCACAAGCAAAACTAACTGAACCATACGGATACATTRWAAAACCATTTGACCCAAACTCTCTTCATGCAACCATTCAGATGGCTATTTTCAAGTATGAAGTAGAAAACGAAAGAAAAGACAATATCGACTCATTAAAGGTTGATAAACTAAACTTAGAGAAACTTCTTTACTCAAAAAGAGCTTCGGATAAACCTATAGTTCCTTTTGGCAATAAATATCATCTTGACATTAGTGTATGTGAAACATTTTATAATGGCAAGAAAATTAAACTTACTAAAAAAGAGAATGCTTTCTTACGTCTACTTGTAGCACAACTTGGACTTGTTGTTAGTTTCGAGCAAGCTATGAACTATGTTTGGGATGAGAGTGGTGCAACAGAGAACAGTGTTAGAACTCTTGTATGGAGATTAAGAAACAAACTAGAGACTGATATCATCAAAAATGCTTCTGGTATAGGTTACTACATAGARGAGTAAGCTCTAAAAAGAGTTCTTAAGAAATTTCTATTTCTTGAACTCTTCCCCTGATTTTTTCAAAAACTTCTTCATAATTATATTCACTATTTTTAGACTTCGCCATTTGCTCCATCTCACTGGCACAGCTTTGTAACAACTCTATTCTAAAATTTCCGCTAGAACCTTTAATACTATGAGCATTCATAGCTATTTTTTTGTAGTCTTTTGTTTCAATCGCACTCTTTAACTCTGGTATCTGTTTTTTCATCTTTTTTATAAACAAACCTATAAGCATAAGCATCTCATCTTCATTTAGCAGAAGTTCTTCTTTGAGTTTTGTCACATCAAGCCCAGAGATGCTACTTTGAAATTTTTTGATTTTTTCTTTTACTTCTTCTTGCTCTGAATTTATCTTTAGATAAAGTGCAAACACTCTCTCTAACTCTTTTAAAATAATTGGCTTCCCTAAAAATGAATCAAATCCGCTTAAGAGTCCTCTCTCTTTTGCACCTTTAATAACATTTGCCGTAAGTGCTGAGACAGGAGTATGTCTAAGTCCTCTTTTTATCTCATAGTCTGAAATCTTTTTAACAGCTTCATTACCATCCATAACCGGCATCTGCTCATCCATAAGTATCATATCGTAGTTATTTAGTTTATAAAGTGCTACTGCCTCATAACCGTTATCTGCGAGATCAAAAGTAAGCCCATACTTTTGAAGTAGTATTTTAATAAGCTCTTGATTTGCTTCGTTATCTTCTGCAACCAAAATATGACCTATAAATTTTGTACCTACTTCATGCTTGTGCGGAGAATAAGTGTTAGGATTTAACAACTCGTTAAATGTATCTCGTATTTTTGAACAATATAGAGGAAATGAGATTGAAGTTATATTATCATACTTATCATATTCATCATTTGGTTTACTAACCATAGCTATAAATTTTTTATCTGAGTTTATTGTTTTTGCTATAAACTTTTTATCTACATCTTCTTCAACAAAAAGGGCAATATCAAACTCTGCATCTATAGAGTCAATCATAACCGTATTCATTCCAAATACATCTGCATATCTTAAAAATGACTCCTGTTTATATGCATTTTTTGAGTCTTTTGAATAGATACCAATTTTAAGAGTTTGAAATTCACTAACATCTTCATATATTGGGCATAGATCACTGTGTGCATCTACYGGCATCTCTACCCAAAAACTACTCCCTTGACCAACTGTAGACTCAGCATGAACACTTCCACCCATATGGTGTGCTARCTGATTACAGATAGAGAGACCAAGTCCTGTTCCATCGCAACTTTTCTGCTCRCTGTGTTGAGCCTGTGCAAATGCTGTAAATATATTATCTATATCCTGTTCTGCAATCCCGATACCGCTATCAGTTACACTAAGTTTTAGTACGCCTTCATGACAAGCAGCTTCTACACTTATGTGCCCTCCATTTGGAGTAAACTTTATAGCATTACTTAAGAAGTTGGAAAGAATCTGTTTGATTCTAAGAGCATCTGCGTACAACTCTTTTGGAATATGAGGATCAATAAAAGAGGTGATAGTGATATCTTTAACATTTGCACTAGCTACAAAAAGCTCCATCGTGTGACTTATCTCATCATGAAGAGAAAATATCTTTGGCTCAATTGTAAACTCACCACTTCTTAGTTTCGAGAAGTCTAAAATATCATTTATAATACTTAATAGATTCTCACCACTGTTTAAGATAATATCCAAGTATGTTCTATGCTTTTTAGATACATCTTCTTCTATCAAAAGATTTACAAAACCTAAAATAGCATTTAGGGGAGTCCTGATTTCATGTGACATATTAGATAAAAAGTATTCTTTTGCCTGAGATGCTTTGTCTGCTTCAAGTCTTGCATCTATAAGTTTTTGAAAGATAGTATCAGTATAATATTTTAGAATTCCTCTAAAGTTCTTATCAAAGATATAAGAAATCTCATTTGCCATCTCTTTAGAATCAAGCCCCTTATCATAAGAGAAGTCGATCATAGAACGACGAAAATGACTACATATCTCAAAGAGCTCATCTGCACTGATCTCTCTATTTTTCAAGTATGCTAACAGGTCTTGCATAATAGGACAGTTTCCTATCTTCATCTCACCTGAGATAATTCCCATAAAATAATCAAAGACTCCACTTGCATACTCTTGTAAGAAATATTCTCGATCTATATCATGCTGTTTAAGTATTTTTTGAGGTGAGGCATATGATAACCATTGAGATAAAATATCTTTTTTTGAGTCTATAAATATATCTTGTGTCTCTATTAAACTTGGTACAGTTGCTTTCATATATTTACCTATTTATACTTTATTGATTTACTAGAAAAAATGATACTACCATTATAAGCGTTAACTTTACTAGAGTTATAACAGTCGTTCCTATAATATTTCCAATCTGACAACTTGTACAAGATGTAAACTGTTTACCCTCATATTGGGCATAGAAGAAATATATAACTATTAGCCCAAGAATACCTAATGAAGTGTTAAGCTGGTATGACCACATAGTACTTAGTGTTGATTCTTCACTAACAAATAAAGAAGCCGCTAGTAAGAGAGCCATTGCAATCATTAAAATATTTATAACTTTTAGTATGTAATCTCTTTTAAAAGTTGTTGGACAAACTTCTGATACTGCGATATCACTTCCAAACTCTAACTTAGTTTCAAAAGTTTTCTTCTCTTTTTCAGAAAGCTTATTAATAAAACTTGAACCAAATGTATAGTCAATTTTTCTCTGAAGAAGAATACTAAACTCTCCCTCAGCTTTTAAAGAGTGCTGATTAAACTCTCTATCTTCATATACGATAGATATTTTGTCATGTCTGGTTACTTCAGCACTTAAGCCTGGAAAATAAGCTGTTCTTTCGGTTGTAGTTATCTTCCCACTCGTATTAAATAATCTTGGATTTATAAGTTCTAAAAAATTTCCCCCTTTTTTAACAATAATTATATTATACATACTGCCAATCTGAAATGCTGCTAGTCCATCAAGAGAATTTGCCTCAATCGTATCTTTAAGGTCATCTATTATTGAACTAATTTCATTATTAAATACTCTTACATCTGTTGAATATTCTACGCTTGGGGGTGTTGGATATGTGATTATCTCTTGTACCATCAGTATGTGCCTTTATTGTTAAAAAACAGAGGAGTTTATAAAGAAATCCTCCAAAGATGGAGGATTTTGTAGATTAGTGGCTTTTACTTACCACTACGAGCATTTTTAAATTTATAATTATAAATCTTATAAATTGAAAAATGACATTTGTTCTCAATCTCTTTTGAAATGAACCTGGTGTCATAGTTGTAAAGTTTTGACTATATGCTCTAATATGTTTTTCTTCTTCTAATGCCATTATATATTTCCTTAAATTTATGTATGCTGATATGCTCGTCAAAGAGATTATCAGTGTTATCCTTTTTCTCTCTACTCTGGGATTAAAGTCCAGCCCGGCTTAAGTTTAGCTTTATACATAAACAGGTGATGAAGGATATGTTTAATCCAGTGACCTGCAAGACCTATCTCACCAAAAGTATAATCTGTATCA
>NVRL01000017.1 GCA_002732645.1 Sulfurimonas sp.
CTAATTTCATCTTAGCGAGTTGTTCCGAGAAATTCGAAATCTGATCTTTCACATCTTCGATTGACATCTTTGTTATTTCTGTCTGCTTCATGCTTCTTCTATTTTGCAGGTATTACAAAGTCGTTACGTGTAACGAATTTACATTTAACTGGCATTTTTTGTGCTGCCAAACGCATTGCTTCTTTAGCAACATCAGAAAGTTTTAGATTAGGATTTGTATATAGTTTTTTTTCTTTTTAGGTGTTACAAAAACATTTGTATCATCCTCAATTTTAGAACTCTCTTCGAAATAGAACTCCTGCCCTTTTGCTTTTAAGTCACTCAAGTCTACACTATATTCTCTCTCAAGAATTGATATAAATCCTAAAAGCTGGATCTTAGTCATATCATCAAAAGTTTCATGCAATACTGCTTGAACATGCTGTCTCGCTATATGAGTTCGCTCATGTATCTTTTGAGCACCAATGCCTTTTAACTTACTAAGTCCGTCACTCATATTCTCATCCTGTCCATTAAAATAGCTCCTGCCACACTAACATTTAAAGAATCAAACTCATGTGACATTTTTATACTAACAACTTCATCTAGTTTTGAGACGACACGAGAAGTCAGACCTTCCCCTTCACTTCCTAAAACTAAAACTCTTTTTTGTTTTAACTTAACATCTCTTATATCTACTCCACCCATGTCTGCACCATAGATGCAAAAGCCGGATGTTTTTAAATCGTTCATTACGTTATGTATATTATGCTCTAAAGCAAATGGTATATCAAACAGTGCACCGGTACTGGTTCTCATAACAGGTTCAAGGTTTAAGTTCTTAATCCCACATACTACAATCGCTTCAACACCCATTGCATAAGCTGTTCTAACAATTGCACCTATATTAYCAACATCGGTTAAACCTGATAGAACAAGTACAAAATCTTTATCTAAAAATGATTTAAAGGAGTGAAGTTCATAATCATCAACCTCAGCTAAGATGCCTTGATGATTAGCATTCTTACACATTTTACCTGCAGCATCTGGAGGGATACGCTTGACTTCAAAATTCATCTTCATTAATCGAGAATACTCTTTTTTTTCAACTTCTTTTGCAAGGTAAAGAGTTTTGATCTTATTAGGATAATTTTTTATTATATATTGGACTGGTTGCTTAGCATAAATTAACATGAAGACATTTTAGCAAAAAAAAGTGATAATAGAGTTAGTTTATTATTTTTATTGTATTTTTAGGAGTCTTTGGTAACAAGATTTTGTATTTTCACCTGTTATTTTAGAAATAAGTTTTGCTTGTACTTTTTTAGGTAAGTCTAAATCTAAAATGTCATTTTGAGAAACTGCGCTGCTATTATGTACCTCACCAGCTTCAATTACAACAACCCACTCCCCACGAAAATTGTCATTTAAAGTATTTAAAATTTCTTCTGCTGTGCCACGAAAATAGTTTTGGTACTTTTTAGTTAACTCTTTTGCTAAAAATATTTTTCTTTGAGGCTCTTCTTCTTTTATTTCAAGAAGTAGTTTCCCCAGTCTATGTGGTGATTCATAAAGAATAGTTGTAAAACCATTATGAAGAGAACCTTGAAGTGAAGCAGCTCTATCTTTTCCCTTATGTGGTAAGAATCCCCAAAACAGCATCTTTGTCTCAACAAATCCACTAGCTACAAAAGCTGTTAAAAGTGCATTTGCTCCAGGCAATATATCGTACTCTATGTTATTTTCTAGTGCGTAGTTTACTAAGAGTTGTCCGGGGTCACTGATGCCTGGCATTCCTGCATCTGAAGCATAAACAATATTTTGTTCAAAAAAAGATGCTTCTAATTTTTCAACAAAAGATTTTTCATTATGTGAGTGAAGTGATATAAAGTTCTGTTCTTCTTTAAAAACAGTGTTGTATCTCTCTTTTAAAATATGTATGAGTTTTTTTGTAACGCGAGTATCTTCGCATAGTAGTGTATCGGCGTTACTTAGAGCTTCAATAGCTCTAAGAGATATATCGCCTATGTTCCCAATTGGGGTAGGAACAAAAGTTAGCAATTACTAGTTCTTAGCGTAACGCTTGTTGAATTTCTCAATTCTACCAGCAGTATCTACCATTCTTTCAGAACCTGTGAAGAATGGGTGACATTCATTACAGATATCGATACGCATAGCGTCATTTTGACTTTTTGTTTCAAAGCTGTTACCACATGCACAAGTTACAGTACAAGTTACTAAGTTAGGGTGAAGATCTTTTTTCATTTTTTGCCTTTTGATACGCGGTTTGTATACGCACATCTATATATTTTTTAAATCCGTATGGGTGCGGATTTTATCGAGTCGAATTATATCGAAATATTTCTTAGTTTACAATATCCGTCATCCTTAGTATGATAGTCTATAGTAAAATTTTACTCGCCACAGCCATTACTGCGCTCTCAGACCTTAACACCATGGGAGTGTCTAGTCTAAAGCTATCTTGGTTTTTTAAAAGTTCTCTCTCTTCTTGTGAGAAACCACCTTCACAACCTATTAGAACTCTCTTAAAATCAGCATCTGAGTCTAAAATATTTTCACAAAAATCAAAAACTTTTACATCTTCAAACTCTGTTATAAATTCTTTTATATTTTTATATGTATCAAACTCCATATATGAACTACGTCCACACTGTTGCATCGAAGCTTCTAAAATTCTCTCAAATCTTTTAAAGTCTAACTTGATTTTTTTTTGACTTCTATCACAGTAAATAAAAGAGATTTTACTGACTCCTATCTCATTTAGTGACGGTAATACTTTTTCTATTGATTTTGCATCTATAAAACACCAAGCTATGTGCAGATACTTTTTAGCTTCTGTTGCTTCTTCTTTTGAAGATATCAGTTCTAGTTCAATACTTCTTGAGAAGACATCAACTACTTTATATCTATGTAGCATTTTCATATCATCTCTATTTCTAAAAAATAGCTCATCATCAACACTATGACGACGAACCTTCACAAGATACTTATGAAGCTCTCCCTTTATATTAAGGTTTTGCTCACAAGCATCATCGTGAAGGATATATATCAAATCCACATCCAGATTGATATTACAAGAACTATTAAAATTTCTATTTTAAATATCTTATATGCATCTGTTTTATGAAGCGCTAAAGCATTTTTTNGTTTTTTATTCAAAGTGTGTAGTTTTTTTGATCTCTTATTCTCTAACACAATCAAAACTACTGCAAAAATTATCATTACAATATTTTCTATTGTAAAGTCTAGATGCTTCGCTGCCATCATTATAATACCTGTAAATATAACAGCGCCAATAGCTGTCATAGCTATTGGTGTAAATAAGGTCACAGCTCTTGTATATTTATTAATATCGGTTGCTCTTACTAGCATTAAGATATTAATAAAAATCATTCCTAAAATTCCAATAACACCATAGTTATGTGTTACAATACTCATATCATACATTTCATTCATGCTGGAATACTACAATAATTTAAATAAAAGAAGAGACATGGCAGTTACAATACTTGAAGCACTTGAACTTATCTACAAAAATACCACAAAAAAATCATTAAAAATCTTACCAATTGAACAAGCTTTAGGCTCAATTCTAGCCCAAGATATTATAGCTACGCATAACCTACCTCCATATGACAACTCTGCTATGGATGGCTACGCTGYAAAAGTAGCAGATGCCACAAACTGTGTAAAAGTTACCCATACTATCTTTGCCGGAGATAATTCTAGTGAAGTTCTTGCATCTGCAAAAGGCATCAAAATAATGACAGGAGCTAAGATTCCTGATGGTTGTGAATGCATAGTTCCAGTTGAAGATACAACTGAGTGTGACAATGGTGTAACACTGCCAAGTAATTTAGTAAAGGGTAGGCATATTCGTCTTTGTGGTGAAGATATAAAAAAAGGTGAGTTTCTTTTAAAGAGTGGTCAAAAGCTTCAAGCTCATCAAATAACTCTTCTTGCATCTCAAGGTATTAGTCATATAAAAGTATATAAAAAACCCAAAATTGCTCTCTTTGCATCTGGTAGCGAACTTAAAATGCACTTCGAAAATGTTGAAGCATATCAACTCTACAATACTAACACTCCGACTCTTCTCTCTCGTGCACAGGAGCTGGGATGTGAGGTTGACTTTATTGGTACAGCTCAAGACACTATAGAAGACCTAAAAGCTCATATAAAGAGTGCTTTAAATAGTGACCTTATAATAACTTCCGGTGGTGTAAGTGTTGGAGATGCAGACTTTACAAAAGAAGCATTTGGAGCATTTGGTATGGAGACTTACTTTGATAAAGTTGAGATTAAACCGGGTAAACCTACAACATTTGGAAGAATAAATGATACTCTAGTTCTAAATCTTCCAGGTAATCCAATGGCAGCAGCACTTAACTTTGAGCTATTTGGACAAAGTATCATATTAGCTCTTAGCGGTATTAATGAAAAGTTTATCAATCCTATTGAGACAAAGATGAAAGATGATTACAAACTAAAAAAAGGGCGTATTACTTTAGTTCCTGGAAGTTTTGATGGAAGTAGTTTTGAACCATGTAATAAATTTGCACCGGGAATGGTATCACCGCTTGCATCTTCAAACTCTTATATCATGATAGATGAAGGTATTGTGTTTATATCATCTGGAGAGAGCGTAAAAGTTATACCTATCAGATTTTGCTTTACTAGCCAAGAGAAGGTGAATTTAGTAAGCTGTTAAAACAGCTGCTAAACACTTGTAGGGTTTTTAAAATTTTCCCCTCTTTTAACTTTTTCCCATAACTCACTATCTGTCCAGCTATTTTTAACTTCATCAGAAAAAATGATAGAGTCCAGTTCTATGTAACCCATATCTTTAGAGTAAGCATCATAGCTAAAAGCCTGTGCGTAACCAGTATCTGTTTCATGGACTATTACACTGTTTAGTTTTACTTCTTTTTCACCATTTACACTACTTGTAAGCTGTAGTAGTCTATCTATCATAACAAATATAACACGAGAAAACTGCTCACACGATGGAGAAACTGGAAGTTCTACCCATCTATGGGAGTGTTTCTTCATACTCTCAATATATTCCCAGTCATCTCCATTCCAAATAGAAACTCCATGGTCAAAAGACTCAACTAATGCTTTCATATTTTGTTTCATTAGTCCAAAGTCATAAACCATTTGACCATTGTCTAAGAAATTAGATTCAAAAAGCAACTCAATTTTGTATGAATGTCCATGTAGAGAACTTCTACACTTTACAGTAGAACATCCACGAACTATATGAGCATTTTCAAATTTAAAAAGTTTTCGTATTATCATGGTTTAAACTCCCTTATTTTGATCCCAAATTCTTATGTGAAGTCTATCAGAAAAATTATAACCTTTAGCTTTACAAAATTCTATTAGTGGTTCAGTATTAGCTTCTACTTCAGCTTTATTACCGCCAAGTGGCATACAATAAACCTTAGTCTTTGGTGAGTGCAGAGTGATGTTAAATATCTCTTCATCAAGTCCTAAGTTAATCGAATCTGCATCTATAGAGAACTTAAAAAATGCTTCTTTAGCATTTGAAGCGATAGAGTAGATAACATCACCATTTACTCTTTTTCTAAATGGTTCTTTAGAGTTTGAAAGTTTTACAGAAAGAGCAAATATGCACTCTTTATAAATTGGATATTTTTCAAAATCAATAGCAATTGATCCGTTTGTCTCGAAAGTAATTGTGTGTCCATTTTCATGCAATGACTCTAAGAAACTTACAAATAGCGTTTCATGTGCATATATAAGAGGCTCACCACCTGTTAGAACAATATCAACAGGTCTTTGCGGAAGTTCGTAAAGATCTAATACATTTAGCAGTTCTTGGTGATTGTGTATAGGACTCCAGTTAAAAGAGAAGTGTTCTTTATTTACTGCATATACAGTGTCGCATCCAAGTACTTTAGTTCCATCAGATGCTTCTTCTTCGCATCCAAAACCCTCACACTTCATGTTACAACCACCAAAACGAAAGAAAAGAGAAGGTACTCCTGTGTAACGACCTTCACCTTGAATACTATAGAAATGTTCTACAAGGTATATCAACTATCATCCACCAGTTTCGTAAAAAGCACGAGAAGAGACTTCGCCATCATCTGCACCCCATCTATTCTTCTCAGGTTTAGTTCTAACAACTTCTCTTAAGACTTCTGCAGCAGCTTTAATATCACCGGCTTTAATAGCTTTAGAGATACTCATAGATTCATCGAAATAGAGACATGGGATAAGATTACCCTCTGCTGTAAGTCGTATACGGTTACATTTTTTACAAAAATCATCTTCATATGGCTCAATGATTCCAAATCTATAACCATCTTTCATAGTATAGTAATGTGAGGGAGATGAACCGTCAAAACCGTCATCACTGAACTCATATTTAGTTTTTAAAATATCAWGTAGTTCGTTTGACTTCATACCTTTAATATCTTTAGATGCAAAAGAGTTTTCCATATACTCTATAAAACGTATACTCATATTACGTTCTTTACAGTACTCTAAAACATCTATGATTTCATCTGCATTTACACTCTTCATCGGAACCATGTTGACTTTAACTTTTAGTCCAACTTTTAGAGCTTCATCTACACCTGCAAGTACATTTTTCAAAACATCTTTTTGAGCGATTTGCTGTGCAACCTCAGGTTTTAAAGTATCTATACTTACATTTATGCGTTTAAGACCTGCATCTTTTAACTTCTGTGCAGCACCTTTAAGTAAAAATGCATTTGTAGTCATGGCTAAATCTACATCATTTTTATAGTCATAAATCATTCTTATGAACTTATCTAGGTCTTCTCTTAGAAGTGGTTCACCGCCGGTGATACGGATTTTGTTTACACCCTCGTCTATAGCTATTTTCATAAACTCAAAAAGTTCTTCAAAACTAAGCAGGTTTTCTTTTGGAACCCAAGAAAAAGGTTTCTCAGGCATACAGTATTGACATCTAAAGTTACAGCGCTCTGTTACTGAAACTCTTAGGTAGTCAACTACTCTATCATAACTGTCTATTAGCATCTGGATTACTTGTTTAGTATATTAGTTTTAAGAGCTTTAAACTCTTCATCACTAATAATACCTTTTTCTTTTAAGCCATAAGCTTTCATAATCTCATCAGTTTTTGACATAGGTGCTACTGCTGCTGGGGCTGGTACAGATGCTTGTGGAATTACAACTGGTGCTACAATAGTAGCAGGAGCTGCTGTTGGCTTAACTTCCATTGATTCTGTATTTTTAGGGTTTACAAACTCTGTGATGATATTTTCAGGAGATTCTTCCATTGAACCAGCTAGTCCTGTTTTTGCTATTTCTTTTGAGGCAATAGAACTTTTAACTTCTATAAACTCAAAAGTATTTCCTTCTTGATTATCACTAATTTTAAGATAATAGATTTGCCCCGTTTTAAGGTTCATATCTAATACTTCTTCTTGAATCTGCTTTTTAGTAGCTGAGATAGTCATTGGCTGAGGTTTTAAATTAAAAACCATATATTCACCATCTTTTATTCTTTGCATAACTGGCTTATTATTTATACGAATATTATATTCACTGTCACTCATACTATCATCAGCACTGACTTTCAACTCAGCATAAATATATACTAATGCTGCATTTTCAAGTGGTTCTTGTTTTTTAAAAGGTGTTCTATTTCCACATGCTGTAATAAGAAGTAAAGTAATTGTAAGTAGGAGTATTTTCACGGTTTTCATAAAGCTCTCTTTTTTTAAAATTAGAGAGATTATATCATAAAGTTTTTTGATTAAAATTAATATGGAAAGTATTCCCACGCTATACGTGGGAATAAGTTTGTTTTGCGACGTATCGTCTTTCTTTTAAGCTAAGTGCTTATTAGAAGTTATAACGAGCCCAGAAACGTAATCTATTGTCTTGGTCTGCATTATCAGCATTTGTTTCTGACCATGAACGGTTAATGAAAGCAGCGAAATATTGAACACCACCAGCTTTAACTTTGTACATTAAGTCAAATTCACCGTAATCAGTGTCTTTTGCATTTCTAACAGCAGTTGCCATTCCGTCTTTACCAACAGAAGAAGCACCATACTGAGCTATAATTTTACCATAGTCACCAGTATTATAAACAGCTTTARTAAYAAAAGTATCACTATCTAAAGCAATATTATCTTGATTGTAAATCATTTGAGTAAATAAAGGAGTTTTTATACCACCAGTATTTTTCATTGCAACTGCAGTTTTACTATCATCACCACTAACTGTTGTATATGCTAAACTTAAAGTTAAAGCATCTACTGGAGCTAAACTTACTTTAGCACCTAAAGCAGTTGTATCTGTAAGGTTTGTAGTATCTTCTGGAGAAATTTGTCCACCTTGAAGACCTAGCTTAAGACCCATTGGTAAATCTTTTCCAGCTACTTTAACATCAGCCCAAATAACAGAAGCACCTTCTAAAGTACCAGCTTGTACTTGTGCTAAGTCATAGTAAGTAAGAGTGATAGCAGTCATTGGAATAGACTTGTTTGCAACAGTTAGCATATAAGCAGCACCATTTACAGCTACACCAGCATTACCAGGTGCACTAGATCTATTTACTGCTAGATTTTGAAGAGTGTTAATATCTGTACTAGTATTACCACCAGCTACATAAGCACCAACTAAAGTAGTGTCAGGTATATCAGTATTAACTGCTAAGATAGCATCAAAAGTATTTTTGAAAACATTCCAACCTTCTGAGAAAGCAAAAGGAGAAAGTGACTTAGGAAGTTCTTGACGACCAATTTTTACTGTAGAGTTAGCAATTTTTTTAGCAATAAAGATTTTAGTTAGACGAAGTTGAGCGTCTGAATTTGCACTTGCTTGAGTAACCCCACCACCTTGCTTAGTACTATTAACAAGATTTTTTTCTAAACCTGCAGTACCTAAGTAAGTAAGCTGAGAACCAAAAGTAAAGTTATTTTTAAGATCAGCATCTAAATTTAACTGAACACCAACATTTGCTACTGAGTTACCTTGATCAAATAGTGTTTGATCTGAAGTGTCACCATTGTCAGCATTTGTTTCATAATAAATAACTGCTTGACCAGTTGTTACGATATCTATACCCTTGTCAGCTGCCATTGCAGATGTAACGATTAACGACGCTGCCGCTAAAGAAACTAAAGTTTTTTTCATTCTAATTCTCCTGTTTTTTTTAAATGTTATCACCATCAAAAAGTGATAGCAGAGTAACAGAAGCTGTTATTCCACTATCACTTCTCAATCTGTGATACATTTTGAGACCTCTTATTGTACAAAGGTAATTTTTAAATTAAGTTTAAACCATGTGTTTTATTTGCTAATTGTTTACTTTTGGGGCTTAATAGAGCAAATTCAAGGTAACATGAGGTCAATTGGCACAAAAACTTATGTAAAGCTTTATAAACTTAAGCAAAAGAATTAATCTGATATAATCAGCTTATGAGATTCAGAAATATAAAAAAACAGCAAAACAAGAGTAAAGATAAGCCTAAACCAAAATATATCTACGCTAGATATGTAGATAGAGTAAAAGCATTCATTACAGATATGTTTATGATATATGCTCCTATACTATATGTAACAGCTTACCTTATAATGGATGGGAAAGATGATTTTCAATCATCAGAGTTGGCACCACTTCTTGGAGTAACAATATATGGGCTAATATACGCTTTTCTTTTAAGCAAGTTTGGTCAGACTCCTGGAAAAAAAGCTTATGAGATGAAAGTAGTAGATGCCAAGACCGGTAAACACATTGGTTTTTTTAAATCAATTTTTAGATTTATAGCATTTTTATTCACTGCTACTACACTTCTAGGACTCTTTCTTCCTTTTTACAGAAAAGACAGAAAAGGTTTACACGACCTATTAACTGGAACAATAGTCGTTGTAGAGAAAAAACCAACTTCGGTTATTTAAATCTAGTTCCCTATCTCGTTRCACCTCTCCGGAGGTGTAATGTATTATATACATTTACTTCTCTATACGTTCCATCTCGGGAGAGAATGGAACGAGAGAAGCCTCACTTCCAAGTTATTTACTAGCTAATGTATTATATACATTTACTTCTCTATACATTCCATCTCGGGAGAGAATGGAACGAGAGAAATTTGGCAAAAAAAAAGGCTAAGACAAAAAGTCCTAGCCTTTGAAGGTCTTAACATTAATTTGCCTCTAAAAGAGGCAAGCTTTTAGGAATGCTAACACATAGCATTCTCCACGCTGAGTCGCCTCAGCGGTGCAAGCGAGATAAAGGAACTCGTTCCTTTATCGGACTATTAATGTAAGTCTTTCCATACTTGTTTTTTCCAAAGAAGAGCGAAGATAGCGAATATAACGATATAGATCATTACATTAGTACCAATTTCTGCTCTTTCGTGACGCTTAGTATCTCCAGCATTTTTCATGTGCTCTAGAACTTTCTCCATAGACTCTTGCGTAACACCAACACGAGGCATAGCTGTTCCTGCAAGAATATTTTGAGGATTCTCAACCAGCTTACTAAGGAAGTCATCTCCACGAGAACGGATATACATACTTAAATCTGGTGGTAATTTACCCATATAAGCTTTTAAAGAATCTTGATAATCAAGTACTTTAGCATCAAATGCTAACTCATCTTGTTTCTTTTTAAACGTTGGCTTAGTACCAATTTGAGTCCATTTTTCATAACCAACTGCGTGACATCTACCACAAGCATTTTCATATACTGCAGCAGGGCTAAGATCAGTTTTAGCAATAGATTGAAGATATGCTACCATATCAGCTATCTCTTGGTCTATATCTCCACCCATTCCATAAAATGCAACCATTGGGTGCATTTGACCTTTGTCAGCATCAAATTTGTGCTCAACATTAAGTGCATGCGCAGGATTTTTTATTAAATCAGCTAAGAATTTAGCATCATAAATAGAACCAGCATTACTTAAATCTGGTGGGTTAACACCATAGCTTTGAGCCGCCATTACTGCGTCCATAGGAGCCGGCATGCCAGCTACTTCCATAGAGTGACAGCCAGTACAACCAGCATTAACAACTAAATCTTTACCAGCTGTAGCATTCCCTGTTTTTGTTATTGCAGGTAAATCTGTATATGCAAAACCTTCGCTTGGTGCTTCTACTACTACCTTATGTAGTACATGGTGAGCAAAAGGCTCAACAAGATAATAAGTTACAAGAGAGAAGAATACAACTACTGCTAATATTAATGGTTCTTTATTTTTCATTTCTTTCTCCTTATACTTTTTTTTCTAATGATGTAATTATTGGAAGTGCCAACCACATAACAACAAATAGAACTGCTGAAACAAATCCGATTGTGCTATATATACCCTCTGGAGGTAGTTTACCCATAGCTGTAAGAACTATCATATTTGATAGCATCAACCAGAACCAAGTAGCGAACATCCAACCACGACGGTTAGCAGCACATGTATTTGGACTTCTATCTAAGAATGGTAAAAGAACAAAAATAACTTGTGCAAATCCAAATAATACTAGACCTAAATCGATAGAGAAAGGACGTAGAATCTCATAAGACCATAAGAAATACCACTCAGGGTAAATATGTGCTGGTGTACTGAGCCCATCTGCAGGRTCAAAGTTTACAGGATCCATTGCAAAACCATAGTTATAAAATACYAGRTAGAAGAAGAATACTAAGWAAACWCCAACAACCATCATATCTTTAGACATAAAGTCATTTGCAAATCTCATAACTTTAGAACCAGCCTTATCACCATCTAAATATTTTTTAGCTTCTGCTTCAAAATCTATCTCTTCACCATCTTGATTATTAACATGCGGAATACGAAGTGCACCGAAGTGAAGTCCGATTAGACCCATGATAGCCAATGGAATAAGRAGTACATGAAGCATAAAGAAACGACCCAAGAATGCTTGTGCAGGAACATAATCCCCACGAATCCATTCAACAAGTCCATCTGCATGTAAAGAACCACCAGCAAACAGGTTAGTAATAACCATACCGGCCCAGTAACTCATTTGTCCCCATGGTAACATATAACCAGAGAATGCTTCTGCTGAGAATGCAACAAAAAGAAGCATACCAGAAATCCAGATTAACTCACGACCCTTCTTATAAGAACCATAGTATATACCCGTAAACATATGTATATAAATAATTAAGAAAACAACAGATGCCGCAACACCATGTACATGTCTCCATAACCAACCAAAGTCGACTTCTCTCATAATAGTGTAGTTTACACTATAAAATGCTTCGTCAACAGTTGGTACGTAGTACATTAATAAAAATATACCCGAAACTACCAGTAGTGCGAAAGTGATTACAAGAACCATACCCATCGCCCACAAGAAGTTAATATTTTTTGGAATCCAATATTCTGATCCCATAACTTTTTCTATTTTTTCAACTGCTAATCTTTGATTTAACCAATCTTTAACACTTGTCGCTTTTGTAAAATGTGCCATTYWTYCYCYYYMTWWNNANAGCGTTACGCCAKTWTCTTTCATMKTWTKSMWSKYRKGRMMWACTTCWSSRMKWWKTWMYWWGYTTSSRTYWAWYYWWWMASGRKKAAKATYMASACCYMKWGSAKNTGGTACKTWRRTTACTAATCCAGAAGCATCAAACTGCCCACCGTGACATGCACATAAAAAGTCATTTTCATCTTTTCTAAAAGCCGGAATACAGCCTAAATGTGTACAAAGACCAATAGCAACCATAAAGTGGTCATTTCCGATTTTAATATCTCTTGCTAATGCGTCTGGATTAGACTGCTCTTTAGCAACAAAATCTGCAGATTTCTTCAAAACAAAGATAGGTTTCCCTCTCCATTTTTCAGTAACCATTAGACCTTCTTCATATATACTCATATCTAAAGTTGTAAAACCTGCTGCCTTTACACTTGGTAACGGATCCCAACTCTTTTTCATTGCAACTAATGAACCTACTGCACCTACTGCCGCTACGGCACCAAATGCTTTCCCCATAAAACCTCTACGGCTATTATTTTCCATATCTGCTCACTTTAAGTGTGAATTTTAAAGACAGATTATACACTAAATAACTTTTAATAATTTATAAATTTAAGTTCTCTTTTAGAAATTCACTTAATTTCTCACTATTATGTTCCACTTTGTAATACTCGTGCTTTGATAGGTCATTCAATATTGTCAAAAGTTGACTATTTTCATAGTTTTCAACGATAGGAATGTTTAGTTTTTGAAAAAGTTTTTGAAAATCTGTTGAATAATCTCTTCTTTGTATAAAAATTGGCTTACCGCCAGATGCTAAGTTTTCTAAAACTGCTTGAGGAGATGCTGTTATTAAAATTTTAGATTTTGTTATAACCTCATCATAATCTTCAAATTCATGATTGTTGGTAAATTTTTCTTTTAACATATCTTCATAATCAAGAAAGTAGTAAAAACCTAAARGTAAATCAGGATTTATTCCATCTAAAAGAGCAAAGTTTTGCTCAAATTGTTTGTCATAATCATCATCTCCAAAAAAGAATGAGAGTTCTATACTCTTTTGTACTTGTTCAAAATATTTCTCATCAATCACAACTACATTACATACATCAGCTTCATTTAAGTATGGAGATATTAGATACTCTCCATTCTCCTTTTTATCATTTTCATTATCACTAACTCTTATAAATTTAGAAAAATAATTTCTCATATCATCCAACATTATTGGATTTGCTTCATCTGAATCAAAAATAATCTTATCACCATTATGTGATATTTGTGGAATATTTCTAACTATATCGATTCCAACACTTTTATCAACCCCAAACTCAGATGCTATTTGTGCAATACGAAAATCTGAACATAGAAGAGTTATATCTTCATCTTTTAATAGACGCATTATTGTACATGCTCTCCTAAACCTATCTAATCCTATTCTATGCCCTGTGTGTACGTAGTAGTATGTCTTCATTTGTTCCCTTATTAATTCGCTTAGACCGCTATGGTCATAAAAGCTACTTTTTCTTCTTTGCTATTCTTATATATATATGCAGTATCTCTATAGCTGCCGGTGTAATTCCACTAATCTGCATTGCTGCTTGAAGTGTAGGTGGGTTAAACGTCTCTAGTTTTTCAACTATCTCTTTAGATAAACCGCTTACCTCTTTAAAGTTAAAGCCTTCTGGTATAGCGATTTTAAGATACTTTTTCATTCGTTCTATCTCTTGGCTCTGCTTATCTATATAACGAGCGTACTTACCTTCTACTAATATCTCTTCTTTTATGTAGTCATTATATTGGTCTAGCTCAGGAACTAACTTTATCATCTTACTTACATCAAAACTTTTTCTTGCCACTAACTGCTGCGCTGTAGAAATATCTTTAATAGCAACTTCATCTATTGAGTCCAAAAATGCTATAAATTCTTTGTTTGGAGTGAATCTTTTATCTTCTAAAAGTTGTGCACCCTCTTTTATCTGTTTATTTTTAAGTTCAACACTTTGATAAAACTTATCACTTAAAAGTCCAAGTTCATGTCCATAGCGACTAAGTCTTGTGTCAGCTGACTCTTCACGAAGAAGTAGTCTATACTCTGCACGAGATGTAAACATCCGGTAAGGCTCTTTTGTTCCTTTGGTAACAAGATCGTCAATTAAAACACCTATATACGCTTCATCACGTCTAAGTACAAGAGGTTCTTTTCCCTGAAGACTTAAAGATGCATTTATACCAGCCATCAGACCTTGAGCAGCAGCTTCTTCATAACCTGTTGTTCCATTTATCTGCCCGGCTAAAAACAGGTGTTTGATTTTTTTAGTTTCTAGTGAGTGTTTCAGTTCACGTGGATCTACATAGTCATACTCTATAGCATATCCATAACGAACGATTTTCGCATTTTCCATACCTTTTACAGAGTGAATCATCTGTTGTTGAACTTCAGGCGGAAGTGACGTACTCATGCCATTTATATAACACTCAGTATTATCCATAGTCTGAGGCTCTATAAAAAGATGATGTCTATCTTTATCTCTAAAGCGATTTACCTTATCTTCTATACTTGGACAATATCTTGGACCTGTTCCCTCGATTTGACCTGTAAAAAGTGGCGCACGGTAAAAATTAGACTCTATGATATTGTGARTATCTTCATTTGTATAAGCTATAAAACACGGAATTTGCTTTTTTGTAGCTCTAAACTCTTCACGATCTGTTCTAAAACTAAATGGACTAGGAGTCTCATCTCCACCCTGCTCTTCCATAACTGAAAAATCTATTGACGAACTGTCTATTCTTGCACAAGTTCCTGTTTTAAGACGACCTATCTCAAAACCACACTCTCTTAAAGAATCACTAAGCCCTACACTTGTCTGTTCGCCAAAGCGACCACCCTCTTGTTTTATCTCACCTATATGTATAACACCTTTTAGAAATGTTCCACTCGTAACAATTACTCTTTTGGCTTTATATTCATTTAAAAGGTTAGTTTTAACACCTTTTACCTCTGCACCTTCTATTATTAAAGAGTCTACCATCTCTTGCACTAAATCAAGGTTTGGTGTATTTAGTATTTTATTTCTCGCTATTACTCTATACTTGTCCATATCTATTTGTGCACGACTTCCACGAACAGCTGGACCTTTTGTCTGGTTAAGGATACGAAATTGTATACCTGCCTCATCGGTTATAAGACCCATCTCACCACCAAGAGCATCTAACTCACGAACTAAGTGACCCTTAGCTAAACCACCGATAGCAGGGTTACAACTTGTAGCACCAACATTTTCGGCAAGCATTGAGATCATAAGAGTTTTATTACCCATTCTTGCAGATGCTAAGGAAGCTTCTACACCAGCATGTCCCCCACCAATAATTATTACATCATAATTCATATATYTATCCATATTTATTTAGCGGAATTTTATCATATTTGAGTATCATTGGCATAATATATATAGAATTACTTGAGGTTTTTCAAAATGAGCAAAGATAATAAAGATCTATTTAAAGATTATGTTCCTGAAGTTGTTGAATTTGATGAAGAAATTGATGGAAACGATGAGCACAAAATTAGAGAAGATCATCTAACTACAAAAGAGGATCTTCTTAAAGAGATCACAGCAAAAAAAGCAAATAAAAGAAGCTATAGACAACCTATACGCACAGAAAATGAGAAGTCATGATAAAAAAAGCACATGAAGCTTATAACAGCGGTGACTTTAAAACAGCACTTAAACTATATACACAACTTGCATCCCAGGAGAACCAAGATGCTTTAACATCTTTAGGTTTTATGCACCAAAATGCTCAAGGCTGTGAAAAAGATGATAAAAAAGCCTTAGAGTATTATGAAAGAGCAGCAGAGCTAAAACAACCATACGCACTTTTTAATCTAGCTATTTTATATATGAATGGTTTAGGCGGGGTACAACACGATCAGTTTAAAGCACATGAACTTCACATGGAAGCAGCTACAAGAGAAGTTCCTCCTGCAATGTATGAAGTTGCACTGATGCTAGAACGTGGGCTTGGCTGTCTGCAAAATTATTCTGAAGCAGCATTTTGGTACGAAGAAGGAGCCAAGAGAGGTCATCTTGAAAGCTTCAACAATCTTGGTGTTCTTTATAAAGAAGGTCATGGTATAGATAAAGATGAAGCTAGATGTTTTTTATGTTTCTCTCGTGCTGCTGATGGTGGTTTAGCAGAGGGTCTCTACAACTTGGGTCAACTCTACRATCAAGGTTTTGGATGCGAGCAAGATCACGATAAAGCACTTGATCTATGTAGAAAAGCGGCTTACAAAGGTCACGCAAAAGCCAAAGAGATAATCAAAGGCTTACAAGAAGATGGAAAGATTGTATTTTAATACTTTTTGTAAAAGTATATAACTTAAAGGACGCACTTGTTTACAGGATTAATTAGAGAAATGGCAACTGTTAAAAGCTTCTCAGGAAGTGTACTAAGCATAAAGTCAAAACACAAAGCAAAACTTGGTGATTCTATTGCCATAAACGGTGCATGTCTAAGTGTTGTTAAACTTTTTAACGATGGTTTTAGTGTAGAGCTATCTCCAGAATCTCAAAAGCACCTTGCTCTTGAAAATTTCAAAAATGAAGTTCATATAGAACCTGCTATGATGATGGGTGACAGATTTGAAGGTCATATCGTTCAGGGGCATATAGATGCTATTGGGATTATTAAAGATATAAAAAATAATGGAAATTCTTTTGACGTATTTGTAACAGTTGACAAAAAATTTATTCCATATATTGTACCAAAAGGATCAATAACTATTGATGGTGTAAGCCTAACGGTTAATGACGTTAACTCAGACAACTTTAGACTTACAATCATACCAATTACGATGAAAGAGACACTATTTAAGAAGTATCGTAAAGGTTCAAAAGTCAATATTGAGACTGATATGTTTGCCAGATATGTATCACATATAATCTCTCACCAAAGTAAAGCTACACAAAACCTTACTTGGGATGACGTAGACTCAATTTCAGCTAAGTACTAAACTAATCTCTTAAAGGTTTAGCATCTTTGTTACAAAATATTTTGTGTTCCATATCTACTAAAGAAAAATTTTGTAATTTTGCTTCAGATGCTATAGTTGACTTTCTTATTCCTTCTTCACTATTTATATAAACATTAAAACCATTTTTATAAAGAGCAAGTCTTGTTGCAAGAGCTATTGAATAAGTTGTCAACAGTGCATCTTTTTTCATAGCTTTTTTTATATCAGCAAAGTATTCTAAAGTCCAAAGGGTCGGATTTGAGCTTGGAGAAAATGCATCTTGATATACTATATCAAACTTATTTTCAAATCTACGCACATACTCCCTTGCATCTCCTAAAAATATCTCTATATGAAAATTTTCATCACTGTAAACAGCATGTTCACATAACTCTAAAACTATATGTTTAAACTCGTCAAACTCTTTTGGGTAAGTAAAGTTCTTTAGTGAAGATATTAGAGTAGCATCTAGCTCAGGTGAGTATATATTTAGCTTTGAGTTGAGAGAGTTCTTTTTATGATAATACATAGTAGCTAAAGTATTAAAACCTAGACCATAACAGATATCTAAAATATTTATTTCTTCTTTATATTCTTTGATTTTAAAAGCCGGTATTACATGCTTTAAGAGAGACTCTTTCATCGCTCCATCTCTCGTAGAGTGATAATGTTCATCATACTCTTTTGAATACGCTGTAAATGAACCATCTTCGCTTAGAACTATCTCATGTAGTTCATCGTTAAATTTATCCACTAAAGCCCATTACCCCACATATGCATCTTCTTTGCTATTACTAAGTCATATCCATCAACGATATCAATTTCGTTAGGTGCACGAAACTCAAACTCTTCTAATAACTCTTTAGTAGCTTCAACATCCATAATCCCTTTTTTCTCCATGATAATCACATGAGCAGTATTTGCAAGAGTTAGGTATGCTAATTTTAAAATCATTTTTGGGTTCTCATGTTTGTAAAAAATATCTTTTAGAATTACCATGTCATGATCTCTAGGCATTGCACGAAAAGGTTGTGAAAAGTTTAAGTTGTCTTCATTATATAGAGCTAAATTGAATTCACCATCAACACTTTGAATCATAGATCTAAGTGCTGTAGTAATATCATCTTCACAAGGAGCTACCTGAAGGTAGTGATTTCCAGGAAGAGGATTAAATAGTTGTAAGAATTTATCTAAGTTCATCTAGTAAGCTAAATCGTGTAGCTCTTTAAAGAGATATGCTTCAACAATATCATCTATACTTCTCTGCGTGTGAGCAACTAATACCATCATATTTTTTTCCATAAATGGCCAAATATATTCATTATCATTTGCAACAACTACACACTCGCTTAACTTTTCAAAGCTATCTTTATCACTAGAGTGAGTTATCTCTACTAACTGACCCTCTTCAACAAGCATCTGAGCCCAGATTTTTACATCTTCAAGTTTAGTTAACGAAGCTTCTTGAACTTCATCACTATCCATAGGTAGTAAAATATACATCTAGTCTTCTACTTTAGCCAGATCCAGTGTCAATGCTTCGTTATCCATAATATCTATATCTTTACGAAGTACAGCAGAAGCAATATCTTTAGCATCTGAAAGTGAATGCATTTTGTATGTWCCACAYTGRTAAATATTTAGTTCAGGAATATCTTTTTGCTCTTTAACTTCTAGGATATCTTTCATAGATGCTTCCCACGCTTCAGCAACTACTTCTTCATCAGGTTTTCCRAGAACACTCATATAAAAACCTGTTCTACAACCCATAGGTGAAATATCAATAATYTCAGTACTAGAAGAATTTAAATGCTCTCTCATGAAACCTGCAAACAGATGCTCTAAAGTATGAATACCTTCAGATGAAAGAATCTCTTCATTTGGTTTTACAAAACGTAAATCAAAAACTGTAATATCGTCTCCGCTTGGTGTTTTCATTCCCTTAGCTCTACGAACTGCAGGTGCTGGCATGATAGTGTGGTCAACTGTAAATGAATCTAATAATGGCATAGTAATATTCCTTAATTTAATTGAGTTATTGTAGCGAATTTTTGATTATATATATTGAAGTTTAAAAATTAACAAGTGAATTAAGACAAAAAGTTTTAGATTTGGTGTAGGTTGTGTTTAACTTAGACTAAGGCTAGGCTAATAGCCTGCCATGTCTAAGTTGGACGCAAGATGCGCCGAAGCTAGAAGTTTTTAAACTTTTGCTTCTTCACGTCTTTGTAGATATGCCCAGTTAGCATCTACACGCTCTTGCCACTCTTTAATTAAGTACTTGTACTCATCTTTAAATAGGTGCTTGAAACGTCCTTGTGCAGCTAAATATTCTTCAACAGGAACAATATTTTTAGGTCTGTAAGTGATATTAAACTCTTTACCACCAATTACTTCATAAAGTGGAAAAACTAATGAATCAGTTGATAAATCAGCTAAATGCATAGTGTCTTTAGGGTCAAATTTCCACTCAGTAGTACAAGGAGAAACTGCGTTAATAAATACCGCACCCTCTGTTGAAAAACCTTTTTGGATTTTTTTAACCATATCTTTCCATTTATTTGGAGAAACTTGTGCAGCATAAGGAATATTATGAGCAGCCATAATACCCATCATATCTTTTTTATTTTGTTTTTCTCCATAAGAGATGCTACCAGCTGGTGAAGTTGTAGCACTTGAACCGATAGGAGTAGAGCTTGAACGCTGTCCACCAGTATTTGCATAAACTTCGTTATCAAGAACAACATACATCATATCGTGATTTCTTTCCATACAGCCAGAAATCCACTGAAAACCAATATCGTAAGATGAACCATCACCACCAAAAGCAACAAACTTAGGGTTACGATCTGGTTGTTTTAAACGACCTTTAGTTTTTAGTGATTTATACATTGCTTCAGCACCTGCAACTGCAGTTGAGCTATTTTCAAAACCAATATGAATCCAAGAAGCATCCCAAGATGTATATGGATAAACAGCTGTACATACTTCAAGACAACCAGTTGATGCAGATAGAACTAAATCATCATTCGTTGCATTTAAAACTTCACGAACAATAATAGAGTGAGCACAACCAGGACATAGAAGATTTGCACCTTCAAAACGGTCTGCTGATGTTGAAAACTCTTTTAAGTTTTTAATTTTTTTCATTTCACTCATAAAAATTTCCTATAAATAAGCTAGTTTCGGTCCACGAACACCGATAAACTGTTGTAGTTGAGTAGTTACTTTACCAGCTTCAACATTTGCTTGAAGCTCATTGTAAAGATCTACTAAGTGTGCTTTAGTTAAGTCACGACCACCAAGACCATAGATATAACCACTGATTAGTGGATTATAATCAGATGCATACATCGCAGCACTAACTTCATTAAACATCGCACCTGCAGCTCCATTTGGAGATGATCTATCTAAGATAGCAACGGCTTTAATATCTTTAAGTGCTTCTTGAATTCTTGCAAATGGGAATGGACGAATCACACGAAGACCAACAACACCAGCTTTAATACCTTTAGGCGCGATCACATAACGACGCTCGCCGTCTGCATACAAAACTAGCGCGATATTAGCAGAGCGGTTCGGATCATACTCTAAACGCTCAACTTTTGCAGGAATCCCATCTTTACCCGCACGACGAA
>NVRL01000018.1 GCA_002732645.1 Sulfurimonas sp.
TATAAAAGAAAAAAAATTTGATGTATTAATATCAGTAGATAAGATTATAGACATTAATTTAGATGTTTTAACTATAGCCTATAGAGAAGAAGAACATATAAAACTAGTTGATGATATTGTCTTATTAAAACAGGTTATAGAGAATGATTTAATAGAGCCTTATATACAACCAATCTTTGATGCTAATAGTTCGAAAATTAGCAAGTTTGAATGTTTAATGAGGTTAATACCTGAAAAAGATGGTAAAGCATTATCTGTTTATCCTTATTTAGAAGTTGCAAAAAAAACTAAACTCTATGAAACCATGATGCAAATAATGATAGAAAAGTCTTTACAAAGCATTTGTGGTAAAGAAATTGAATTTAGTCTTAACTTATGTTATGAAGATATCTCGAACCCAGTTTTTAGAGAATATATATATGAACGAATTGAAAATTGCTCGTTTGCTAAATACATTATATTTGAAATACTAGAAAGTGATTTCATTGAAGACTTCTCAATAGTTGAAGACTTTTCAAGTCATGTGCGTACATTAGGATGCAAAATAGCCATTGACGATTTTGGTAGTGGTTATTCAAGTATGGAGAATATTTTAAAACTAAAACCAGAAATCATAAAAATTGATGGTTCACTGATTAAGAATATTGATGTATCTAACGAATCAAAAGCTATTGTAAAAAACATAATAAATATGGCAAAAGATTTAAATGCAAAAACAGTAGCAGAATTTATTCACTCAAAAGAAGTTTATGAAGTAACAAAAAATTTAGGCATTGATTTTTTACAAGGTTTTTATTTAGGAAAACCAGAAGAGTTTAATTTTTATTTTCCTACCAAGTAACTATAGCTATATTAAAATAGAGTCAACTGAGTATGATAAGGTATAGTCCTATTTAGAATCGACTTGTCAACTCCAACTATAAGCGCAAAGTGAAAGCTGTTTTCTTTTAGTATAGGCAGTATCTCTTTTTCATGTTTGTAGCTAAACACATTTTCATTTTTAGGTTGCTTAACACAAGAGGGAACGATGCAGATTATCTTTGCCCAAGATGCGCGAGAGTGCAGAAATGTTATTTCACTGTCTACAAGGCTTGTGTTTTTCTCAAATATAAGTACTTTATCACTAGTTCCAAACTCTTTTATTTCAAAGTTTTTGTTTGTGAAAACTGCTTCAAAATGCTCTATAGGAGTAAACTTTCTAAGTCTGAAGTCTATTTTTAGACTTTTAAACAGATGCAGTAGCTCTGCAAGATATGGTATGAAAAATGGAGAGATAAGCTGTCTCTCATAAAAGATATTGTCATATATAAAAGATGTCTCAAAAAGAGTCTGCTCCATAATTTCTATGGGTTCTATGGCTATCTTTGAAAGAGTCTTTACATTTGTAAACATATCTTTAGAGTTTAGAGTAGGGCAGAAAAGTATTATAGTTCTATCTTCAACTTCCCAAAGAGACTTAAAAACAGCTCTTATGTCTCCATGAATAACTATAAAGCTTGTTTGGGTGATAACTTGAAGGGCAAGTTTTAAAATAATCTCATTACATTCATAAGCTACTACTTCTTTTTCTATCATCTTGAAACGAAGAAGTCGTTTTACAGCTTCATCAATATCTTCAACTTTTATCCAAGCGATTTCTTCATCGCTTACTTGAACGAGTTTATCAAAAACTATTCCATATGCACCGTTTGAGACTGCAAGGTCAATATCTTCTTCATCATAAGCGAAAAATACATCACCTCTTTTTACTCTATGAGCCTCAAAGACAGTATTTTCAAAACTGTTTACACAGGGCTCATTTTCGAGCTTTCCATGTGTAAGTGCAAGGAAGTTTTCAAGTCTCATCCAATAGGTGTACCGGCTTTTTTAGGTTTTTCAGGTCTTACTAAACATAGACCATCTTCATCCTTAGCAGCAAGTAGCATTCCCTCAGACATCATTCCCATAAGCTTTGCAGGTTTTAGGTTGGCTACAACACATACTTGAGTGTTTATCAGTGACTCAGCAGAGTAGAACTCTTTGATTCCTGCTACTACTTGTCTGTTTTTGCCTTCACCAATATCAACCTGCAATTTTAGAAGTCTTTTACTCTTAGGAACTTCCTCAGCTTCTACAACAATACCAATTTTTAGTGATGTTTCAAAGAACTGACCTATTTCTATAAGGTTGTCTTCTTCTTTTTTAGCTTCTTTATCAGCAATGAGGTCTTCTTTCATCTTATCATTTGGCTTATCATCAGGCATAGCTTTTGGAGCTTCTTCCATTAAAGGCTCTTCAACACGAGGGAAAAGAGGTGGAACCTTTTTGATATTAAATAATTTTAATAATTTTTTATCTATAACTAGCTCGTTGTAGCTGTTGTTATCTATAGTAAAGTTAAGTGCATCTGCAATAGTAGCAGTTGTCTTAGGCATAACAGGACTTAGCATGATAGATGCTTTAGCTAAGATATTTGCAACAAGTGCGACCGTAGCAAGAGCTTCATCTTTTTTGTCCTCTTTCATTTTAACCCATGGAGCATGTTCTTCAATAGCTTTGTTTCCAATAGCAAACAGTTTCCAAAGCTCTTCTAAGTATCTATGAGTTTGCATGTTCTCCATAAAACCATCAAGGTTTCCAAGAGCTTCGTTCATAGCATCTAGCTCTTTAGTGTGATATTTTTCTACGTCTTTGCTGTCTATCTCAAAGTCAGAGTATTTTCCACTCATACCGATGATACGGTTAAGAAGGTTACCAAGATCATTACTAAGTTCAGAGTTGATTCTGTCTATGAATGCACGTTGTGAGAAGTCACCATCTTGACCGAAAGGAACTTCTCTAAGCATGAAGTATCTAAGGTTCTCAACACCATAAAGGTCTGAAACCTCTTTAGGAGATACAACATTGCCTTTTGACTTACTCATCTTCTCACCGTCTCTAGTCCACCATCCGTGTGCACCGATGTGCTTTGGAAGAGGCAGATCAAGACTCATAAGAAATGCTGGCCAGTAGATAGCGTGAAAACGAAGGATATCTTTACCTACAAAGTGCGTAGATGCAGGCCAGAAGTCCATGTTTGCATTGTCTTTACCATAACCTAGAGCTGTAATATAGTTCATAAGAGCATCTAACCAAACATACATAACGTGCTTGTCATCATTCATAGACTCAGGAAGCTTAACACCCCAAGTAAAAGATGTACGAGTAACAGAAAGATCTCTAAGACCACCTTTTACAAAGTTTTTAACTTCATTAGCACGAGAACGAGGAAGGATAAAGTCAGGGTTGTCTTCATAGTGTTTAAGAAGAGCATCTTCATATTTTGAAAGTCTAAAAAAGTAACTTTCCTCTTTTACTATACTTGTTGTTCTACCACAATCAGGGCAGAATTCACCGTCTACTAGCTGTGTCTCAGGGAAAAAAGTCTCACAGCTTACACAGTAGTGACCTTCGTAAAAGTCTTTATAGATATCGCCCTTAGCGTACATAACTTCAAAAGCTTTTTGAACACCCAGCTTATGGTCTGCATCTGTAGTTCTGATGAACTTATCATATCCAATATCAAACTCATCCCATAGGTTTTTAAATGAAGCGCTGATCTCATCTGCAAACTCCTGAGTAGGTTTTCCATGTTTCTGTGCTGATTCTTCTATCTTTTGCCCATGCTCATCAGTACCCGTTAAAAAGTATGTATCGTTACCTTTTAGCTTTTCGTATCTAGCCATAGTATCAGCAATAAAAGTTGTATATGCGTGCCCAATATGTGCTTCGCCGTTCACGTAATAGATAGGTGTTGTTATATATTTACTCATTAATTATTTCCCTTTTTTAAATATAAGAGCGACAAGTCGCGTGAGCTCTCTGCTGAAGAGAACCCAGTGTTAACGCAGGGTAAGTGGCTTTGCCGCTTATGCGTTTAAAATAACTAGAACTCAAATCCGCCTGTCTCACCTTTGGACATGCTATTGTATACTGACTTTACATAATCAAGTCTAAGCTCACAAGCTATATAGTATTCGCAGATGCTACAAGATGCTAAGTTCTTCTCTTTTTGACAAGCCTGTACTTTAACTATCATCTCATCAAGATGAAGTTCAAACTTGTCTTTTTCTTGACTATGCGTTGGCTGCATAAACTTCTTTTACTCTCGCTATTTCATATTTGGATCCAAAGAAACATGGTGCAGTATCGTGAATATGTGTGTGACCAAGTTCCATTAGGTCAACTTTACCGTCAATTGCTTCACCACCTGCAACTTTATAAACAAATGCGAAAGGAAATACTTCAAACAGTTTACGAAGTTTTCCATCAGGTCTGTCGCTTGTAGCAGGGTATGAAAATAGTCCTCCACCTTTTAGAAGAATCTGATGCAAATCAGGAACCATTCCACCTGAATATCTAAGACGGTAACCCTCTTTAAAGAAGCTATCTACCATCTCTTTGTGGTATGGAAGCCAGTTTTGCTGAGTTCCTCCAGGAGCATTTAGATTACCCTTTTCTTTTAGACGAATCTCTTTAACAAACTCGAAATTTTCACCTTGAAGCAGGTGAAGTTTAGCTTTGTTGTGAGCAAATACCATCTCAACACGAGGACCGAAAACAACATAACAGGCTGCGACCATTTTGTCTGCACCAAATGCATTTTCATAGATGCCAAAGATAGAACCAACACTTAGGTTTACATCTACTAAAGATGAACCGTCAAGTGGATCATAAGCTATGAAATACTTTCCATTTTCATTTAAAAGCATCTCTTTCTCTTTTTCTTCGCTCGCAATAGTATGGATAGAAGCTACTTTTGAGAATTCCTCTTCAATAATCATATCGCACTGAATGTCTAGTTGAAGTTGAGTCTCACCAGAGCTGTTAGCTTGTTGTGAGTAGCCTATATCTTTAACATCTATAGCTATTTTGATTCTTTTTGCCGTACGCTGTATAGCGTCAAATATATCAGTCATTTATTTATACTTCCTTCGCATTTTTAAGTATCCAAGATATTACATCTTCGCAGTTATTTAAGTCTAATATATCAACATCAGCAGGTATTTCGTAGTCTTTCGTGTTGATACTATCATCAATTGCCAAAGCATTCATATATGGAAAGTAGTCCCTGTCTAGTCTCTCTCTAAATATACTTATACGTGGCAGTGGTAGATTTTTCAGACCCTCGACAAGTAGAATATCGAAATCATCAAAAAGTCTAATCATCTCATCTAAATCTTTGTTTTGTTTTGAGAAGTAAGTAGTTCTTTTAGGAGAGGTTACAATAACCTCTGCTCCAGTGTCTGAAAACTTGTAACTATCTTTACCTACAACATCAAAACGAGCCTTATCACTTGGATCGTGCTTAATTATTGCTACTCTTTTTCCACGTTCATGTATTAGTTTTCTGGCTACCTTTAGTATAAGAGTAGTCTTCCCACTGTTAGATGGACCGGTAAATGCAACTGCTAATCTTTTATTCACTTTAAGTCTTTGTATTTATTTGTTTAAAAATTTAAGTGATTATACAAAAGAGTCTTTAAAAGCTTGTTTAATAAGATATAATTCTTTCACAAATTATAGGAATAATTATGAGATATCTATTAACAATTTTAACATTTTCGCTACTATTTATGGGATGTGCAGACAAAAATGCTTTTAGCAAGTTTAATATGCAACCAGATCAAGAACTAAGTGCAGCGAGCTTACAGGGAACTAAGATAAAAATGGGTGAAAATGTAGAAGGAATCTTCTCCGCTATCTATCTTAATAAAGTCTATCCAAATGTATATACAGTTAATGAATATTTTTATGTTTATCTCTATTTAAAAGATAAAAAAGAGATGCATGACTCAAACACTCTTAATGATATAAAACTAACTTTAAAACTAAATGGCAAGATACCCCTAAAGATAAAAAAACTAGATTCTAAAAATCAGTTTTCTCATCTAGCATCTGTGAGCAGTGAGTGGAGAAGATACTATCTTATAGCTTTTGAGAGAGAAGAAAAGAGCGAGATTAACCTTGTACTCGAAACCGATCAGTCTTCTTCGGATGCATTAACGTATCAAAAAGACGAAGAATAGAAATCTCTTCACCCATTACTTTTTTATACATTACATAGTTTGCAAGAACTTTCTTTCCATACTCTCTACTCTCAGAGTTAGACATAAGCTCCATACTTAAAAAAGGTTCATATTTTCCACTGTTAAAGGTGCCTTTTTTAAGATGTCTTCTTAAAAATCCCATACCACCATTATAAGCATAAGCCATAAAAAGAGGGTGATAGAGAGATTTTTTCATCCACTTAAGATGATTTAATGCGTAGTTGATATTGTTTTGTGGGATAAACATCTCATCGTAGTTTTTTACTGGATTTTTTATCTGCTTAGATATAGCATCTGCTACAAACGGCATAAGTTGCATCAGACCAAGTGCATAAGAGCGAGATAGAGCAGATGGTATAAGTTTACTCTCTTGACGCATAATCGCATAAACAAGAGCTTTTTCATCTGTTGATATATCTCTTAGGTATCTATCATATGGCATCACATAACCGTGCATCCCATACTTATATGCTTTTTCAAGTATAAGCGTTTGAACAGGTATCATGTCTTCTTGCATATAAGCTTTTGAGAGTTCATGAAGTTTATCTTGGGATGAAGCCTTCTTTATATCTACTATGATTTTACTCCAGTCAAACGGGTCTTGAATATTTTTAGCTGACTTATCCTCATTTACTTCTACAGCACAAAAATAGTTATCAAAACTTTTATTTTTAATCTCATGTGCATATAGAGTATAGATGTTTATATCTCTACTCTTTAGTAGTTTATCCAGATATATTTGGTTTTCTGTGATCTTATACATCCAAAAGTAGTTCTTGTCAACATCTATTTTACTTTTTGCTTTTAAAAGAGATAAATTGAAGTAGCGTAGTGCCTCATTGTTGTTTAGATGCTTCATATGGTTAAGAGCTAGGTAAAAGTTAGTCCTAGAGTTTAGCTTCTCTCCCTTTAGATTTAAAAGGGCTAACTGAAGTCTATTTAGCTTCTTATCATGTATAACTATCTTAACAAGCTGTGATATTTTCCATGATGATGCCATTTTATTTATAAATTCATCATCTAGATGAATATTAAGGTTTTTCCTACGATGCCTTGATGTAGTACTTACAAACATCGACAGAACTGTGTGTGCATCGTACTTATTGTATGCTTTTTGAGTATATGGTTCACTCTGAATTTTAAGCWGTTCTTTTTTAGATTTTGTCTTAATCTTTTTTAAGAGCTTTTTTCTATCTTTATTAGTCATAGCTAGTGTTTTGTATGGCGAAAAAGCGAGTTCTAAACACGTCTCATCTTTTATAGAGAGAAGTTTTTTCTTTTTCATACAAGAGATTTTTCTTTTCACCTCTTGATTATTTGTCTTTTTAGCATAGAGCTTAAAAAGTTTATGACTTTTACCTTTGATTTGTGCATACGCTTTATCAGCTTGGGCAGGAGTTATATCTTGTTTTAGATATTGCCATATCATAAAGTTTTTTGCACGGCTTTGAGGTTTTGAATCTATATCTTGAAAAGTTATACTTGCATCTGAAGATGCAAGTATAAAAAGTAGTGGTAAAAATATTTTAATCATGACTATAGGGAGTGAAGTAGGGCACTCAATAGAACTATGATAACTTGTAGAGCGATAATGATTACAAGTGGGGCTAGGTCTAGTCCAYTAAAATCAGTTTTTATAAACCTACGTACAAGTCTATACACCGGCTGTGTAACTCTATGCAGAAACTGGACAACTGGGTTGTATGGATCTGGGTTAACAAAGCTTAAAAGGGCTGTTACAATAATAACCCAAACATAGATATTTACAAGACTAAGAACAATTGAGCCAAGCCCTTGAACTATTTCCATTAACATACTCATTTTACAATCTCACCTATATAATTTTTTAAATATTTATAAACTAAAGCAATATCTGGACCATTTTCTGCACCAGATAGTAAAAAACGTAGTACTTTAGAGAAGTTTTTGCCATCAAGACCAGATTCTTTCATGATATAGTTTTTAAAGTCATCATACTCTTCAAAGAACGGTGCACCTTTAATAGTCTTAGTCATTGCTTGTGCTGCATCTGTAAACTCTTGGGGAATCTCTTTGACAGCAAAGATAGGTTCTATTTTAGCTTTAAGTTCTTTTGTCGTGCTTGCTTCCTCTAAATATACTTTTGCAAGTTCACCGATGTTAGCATCTGCAAAACCTACATATCTTGAAAGCTCCGTAGCATCCATGTTTTTAAGATGCTTTTTGTTTATCTCTCTTAAAGAGTCTATACTAAAGCGAACAGGGGACTTAGAAATATTATCAAGACTGAACCACTCTATGGCATCTTTAGTATCAAAAATCTCTAGAGGAGGCTTATTTCCAATTGATATTAAATAATTTGAAATAGCAGCTGGAAGAAAACCTTCTTCTAAAAGCCACTTAACACTAAAAGAATCATCTTCTTTAATGATAGGCAAATGAACATACTCTACTTTTTTATCATAACCAAGAGATGCTCTAATATGATCTTGCTTAGGCGTATTACTCATATGTTCTTCACTACGAATAACTAGAGAGATATCACTCAGCATATCATCAACTGCACATGCAAAGTTATAAGTAGGAGTCTTGTCTTGGCTCATAATAACAAAACTGTCAACTGCATCAGGTTTAAAGCTTACCTTGCCTTTTATAGCATCATTGACAATTATAGCTTCATCAGGTCTGTTTAGTCTTATGGTAAAAGGGCTCATGTTGTCTATAACAAGTTCATCAGGTAGGTTTCTGCAAGCATCATCATAGCTGTATGCTTTTTTACTCTCTTTTGCTTCTTCTCTTCTTTTCTCTAACCACTCAGGAGAGCAAAAACAGCTAAATGCTTTCTTCTCATGAATTAGCTCAAGAGCCATAGCAGAGTGATAACGGACACTTTCACTTTGGTAAATAACCTGAGTATATTCAATACCAAAAAGAGATAGTAATGCTAAAATCTCTTCATCCTTGCCTTCTACATTTTTCTCTTTATCTAAGTCTTGTATACGAACGATTAAATCTTCGTTTCTTTGTTTTGACACAATATAGTTAAATAGGGCAACTCTGAGGTCACCTATGTGCATATCGCCAGTTGGACTGGGCGCAAATCTAAGCATTAAAATTCCTAAAATAATATTTTTGTGATTTTAACAAATTTTTGATTAAATATAAGATAAAATACAACTCTTATAATAGTTTCAAAATCAAAAGGTTTAATAATAATGAGTGAGAGCAAAGATTTTTTACGTACAATAGTTGAAGAGGACTTAAAGTCAGGCAAGTATAAAGAGGTTGTCACAAGATTTCCACCAGAGCCTAATGGGTTCCCACACATTGGACATGCTAAGTCTATTGTTATAAATTTTGGAATTGCAAGTGACTATAATGGTCACTGTAACCTGAGAATGGATGACACCAATCCAACTAAAGAAGATACAAAGTACGTTGAAGCTCTTAAAAGTGCTGTAGAGTGGCTTGGATTTGACTGGGGTGATAATGTAAAGTTTACTTCTGATTATTTCCCTAAAATATATGATTACGCTCTAACTCTTATCAAAATGGGTAAGGCATACGTTGATAGTACAAATGAAGAAGAGATGCGCCAACTTCGTGGAACTGTTACAGAGTCAGGAATACGCAGTAACTTTGCCGAGCGTTCTATTGAAGAAAATCTAGACCTTTTTGAGAAAATGAAAAATGGTGAGTTTAAAGACGGTGAACACGTCCTTCGAGCCAAAATTGATATGAGTGCTGCTAATATGAAAATGAGAGATCCACTTTTATATCGTATCAGAAATGTTCATCACTATAGAGCAGGAGATAAGTGGTCTATTTACCCAATGTACGACTTCGCTCACTGTTTGTCTGACTATATTGAAGGCATTACTCACTCTATGTGTACACTAGAGTTTGAAAACAACCGTGATATTTACAACTGGGTACTAGATACTCTTAAGCTTAAGTCTCCACGTCCTTACCAGCATGAGTTTGCACGACTAGGTATTAACTATACTGTTATGAGTAAAAGAAAGCTTTTAGAGTTGGTTGAAGGCGGACAAGTTAGTGGCTGGGATGATCCTCACCTCCCAACAATTGCCGGATATAGAAGAAGAGGTTATACTCCAGAGTCTATTTTAAACTTCTGCGACCAAATCGGTATAGCAAAAGCAAACTCAATGGTTGATGTTGCACAGCTTGAATTTTGTATAAGAGATGATTTAAATACAAAAGTTCCACGTGTTATGTGTGTGCTTGACCCACTAAAAATAACTATAGAGAATTATGAGGGGAATGAAGAGCTTGAAGCTCCATACTACCCACATGACGTTCCTAAAGAGGGCACGAGAAAATTGCCTTTCTCTAAAGAGATTTATATTGAGCGAGATGATTTTATGGAGAATCCTCCAAAGGGTTATTTCCGTCTTACACCTGAGCAACCAGTACGTCTAAAACATGCTTATATAATCACTTGTAAGGAAATCATCAAAGATGCTAAGGGCAATATTGTAGAGATAAAAGCTGAGTATCATCCTGATTCTAAAAGTGGCTCAGACACTAGTGGTATCAAAGTAAAAAGTGCTATTCAGTGGGTAGATGCAAAGACAGCTAAGACAGTTGAAGTGAGACTTTATGACAGACTGTATTCTTCAGAAGTACCAGAAGGATTAGAAGACTTAAATTCTAACTCTCTAAAAGTTATAAAAAATGCTCTAATTGAGCCTGCTGTAATAGTCTCTAGACCTGATGAAAGATTCCAGTTTGAAAGACAAGGGTATTTTTATGCTGATCCTATTGACTATACAGATGAAAAGCCGGTGTTTAACAAAATAGTCGGTCTTAAAGACTCTTGGGGTAAAAAGAAAAAAGCACCTACCGATGCACCTAAAGCTAAAAAAGTGCAAATAGATGGTGAAGTAGCACCTATGAGTGAAGCTCAAAAAGCACTANTTGATAATTATACTAGTGAAAAACATTGTCTAAATAGTGAAGTAGCTAATATTCTAGCTCGTGATATTCATCTTTCAAACTTTTATGAAGAAGCTAACACTATATTTTGGGAGACGTATAATACCGACCCTGTAGCTCTTGCGAATATTGTGGCAAATGAGGTAGCTAAAGAGATAAAAGAGAATCAAACAAACGAACTGAAGTTCACGGCAAAACAAATATCTGAGCTTATTAAAATGGTTGATGATAAGACTATCTCAAATAAGATTGCAAAACAAGTATTCCAAGAGATGACGAAATCTGGAGAAAATCCAACAAAGATAGTTGAAGACAAAGGACTTATTCAAATAAGTGACCCATCCATTATTTCACCTATTATTGATGAAATAATTGCAAAAAATCCAGATAATGTGCACAAGTTTAAAGCAGGTAACACCAAACTTTTAGGCTTCTTTGTCGGGCAAGTACTAAAAACCACAGGGGGCAAAGCAAACCCAAAAGTGGTGAATGAGCTTGTCGCACTGAAATTAAAATAATAAACAAGCAGGACAAATGACCTTATTTGACATAGTTTTTTATTATACTTGTTAGTTATGAATGATAATTCATTTATAATTAATATTTATTCTAATAGTATGGTAGAAGTAAAGGTTTAAATATGCCGAATAATAAAAATATAAAAATAATTTTTGTATTAAACTATATCATTCTATTCTCGGGCATTACATTTAGTCTTTATTATGCATATAACCTTTTTCTTGACCTGAAAGAAAAGTCTGTAAATCAAAATCTTATTGCTATTAATAAACTTAGTGCCAAAGGTGTTGATACACACCTAAAGTATATTGCAAATAGCGTTAAAACACTTGGTGGAAGCTATAGAAATCTTTACGAGCAAGAGTATGAACACATAAAGAACAAACCTATACACGAACATAAGTATCTAAAGAATGAGAAAATAACCTTCTTTTATGACTATACAAATCAAAAAGATTTTACATTTCAATCAGATCATGTATCTATGATATTATCAAACTTAGATCAAAATCCAGAAGCTATAGGTAAAGAGCTTAATATATTTCATCAAATCACACCGGCTCTAGAATCAATACATAACTCTTTTAACTTTTCATGGGTCTACATAACAACAGTCAATGACTTTATGCTTATATATCCTTATGTTCCATATGAATATACAAACGAAATCTACAAACCTACCGAGCAGCATTTTTACAAAGCAGCAAACTTTGCACAAAAAAGTGTAGGCTGGGAAGAACCATATTTTGATTTAGCTGGAGCAGGAGTTTTAATTACCGCTTCGTACCCAATATATGATAAAGATGACATACTTTTAGGAGTAGCATCTCATGATATCACAGTCGATAAGCTTGCTAAATCTATTTTAAACGAGACAACTATGCATAAAGGAAGTATCTCTTTTTTAATATCAAAGCAGGGCAAAGTTATATCATCTACAGATTTGGAACATATGAAGGAGATGCAAGTACATAATAAACAAAAGTACAAAGGTAATTTTTACTATAGAACAGTTAAAGATGCCAAAAAAGATGGACTGAATAACATTATAGTCTCATCTCATGAGCATCTTAATCAGCTTGGAGATGAAATAATTTCTAAGTTAAAACCAGTAAAAGATGTAAATACTCAACTCTGGAATAGTTCAATAGAATTTTTTAATGATGATTTGCTTCTTGTATCGCAGATTCCATCAACTGATTGGATATTAATATCATGTGTACCTAAAAAGAGTATTATTGATAAAACTAAGTCTATCTTCTATCTAACTTTAATGATATTATTTACCTTTATTACAGCACTATTTATATTTAGCGGCATCTTGACAATGAGACATTTGATAACACCACTGGAGATAATAAATAAAGCTTCTAAACGCTTTGGTGATGGCTATACAGATGTAAAAGTCCAATATTCTAATATGAATCTATTAAAAACTCTTTTTGACACATTTAACACTATGACTGAAAAGGTAAAATTTAATCAACATATACTCGAAGAAAAAGTATACGAGAGAACTACAGAGCTACGAGAAGAGATAAATAGAAGAAAAAGAATAGAAAAGGAACTTAGAAAAACATCCCGCACAGATTTTCTTACAGGCATCTGGAATAGGGGATACTTCTTTGAGATGCTAGATAGAGAAATAATACGTTCTCAGCGTTATCACATCAATATGTCACTTCTAATGATAGATATAGATCTATTTAAAAATATCAATGACACTTGGGGTCACGACATAGGTGATAAAGCTATTAAACATGTAGTTAATATTATAAATTCAAATGTACGTAAAGAGAACCTGTTTGGTCGCCTTGGTGGAGAAGAGTTTGGCATTATTCTTATTGAGACAAAAGAGTCATATACGCCGCAAAGTATTTCTGAACGTATCAGAAAAAGTGTTGAAGAGTCTATATTAACTGTTGATGACATATCTATAAAAATAACGGTAAGTATTGGTATCGCAAATATAACTGACAAAGATAGTTCAAGTACACTATATATACGTTCAGACAAAGCTCTCTACTTGGCTAAAGAAAATGGTAGAAATATGGTTAAAGAAGTTTAATACAAAAATATATAATGGTTTTTTTTTAAATGTGAGTGGTGACCCCGAGGAGAATTGAACTCCTGTAACATGGATGAAAACCATGGATCCTAACCGCTAGACGACGGGGCCACTTTGGACAGCTTATTTAACTGAGCCGAAATTATATAGATCCATGTCTTAATAGATCCTTAAATTATCGAAACTCAGTGAAATTTATTGTTAATTACTCGTAGAAACCTCTAAGAGCTCTAATAATAACAGCATTTTTAGAGATGCTTTCAGCTTTTGCATTGTCATTTACTAAATCGTAAAGATCTAAAGGAAGAGAGATAGAGAATGTTTTAGTCTCAATTTTTCTTTTTTTAGAAATCATAGCAGTAACACTAGTTAAAAGCTCAATGATTTTTCTAGTATCAATAGGTTTTTGAATAAAACTATTTACACCAACTTCAATAGACTCGGAAATCTTTTCAATATCATTACTTGCAGAGATAACAATAATGATTTGAGTAGGATTAATCTCACGAATTCTACGAGATAATTCTATACCATCCATACCAGCCATTACTATATCAACAAAAACAACATCTGGTTTAACTCTATTGTATGTGTTTAGTGCTTCTTCACCATTAAAACATGAGAAAACATCAGAAAAAAAGTTTTTAAAAGTAGAACTAAGTAGTTCGTTTGTAACTTTTTCGTCTTCAACTATCATCGCCGTCAATTTTTTTGTCTGTCCAGTTAACTGAACTAAATCAATATTTGCCATATTAATTCCTTTTGTGTTAAATATTGACGTTATTATACAGATTTTTCGGTAACAAATGAAGTATTTCTACAATTTAAAACAACAATAAAAGGGTTAAAGTACGTAGAACAGGTAGCTTAGAGGTTTTTTCAAATTGTTGTAAAATATTAAATTTCTTTCTAACAGTTAACTAAATATCATATTTTTTGAATTTCTCAAGCCACTCAGTATCTGGTTCTTTAGATTCTTCCTTCTGAGTTAAGAGAGAATCAATGATGCTTATTAATGTCTTTTCATCCATAAATTCTAATAAATCAGGATTAATGGAAGTACTATTTTCGTTGTCATACGAGTTTAGAAGATTTTGGATATCTTCTATTAGTTGTTCTTTTGTTGAATTCATATATTACTCCAGGCGTTATCAAAGCTCATAGCTTCATATTGAATATCATTAGTAAGTTTTACAAGTCCAACTTTATTCATAATCAACTTAGCTTTCTTTGGCCAAGTCTCTCTATAATTAAAAGAATGTGGATGCCCACCTATCCTTGATATAAACTCCATATTGATCTCTTTAGTAAACAGAATTTCGCTGCCATGTCTATCTACAAGTTTATCCAGCCAGATTCTAGCTTCTTTAAAAACTTTTACATTAGAGCTGTCTATAATCCATCTAGTAGCAAAATCATTGAAGCATGCTTTATGAGCACTATTCTTAAGGATTTGGTCATAAGTAAGTAGTTCTAGTTTTTTTGTTGTTCCTGCATATGGGGCAGGTCTATAGTCTCTTTTTAAGCTTTTAGGTCTTTTTTTCCATGTTAAATCAGCTTGGGAGTGTTTCCTGATCTCACTTGGATCAAAGATAACTCTCTGCGCAGATTTAGAGTAGGGTAGATATAGTCTAGGAAGTTCTTTATCACTTTTAAAAGCGCCCAAGCTAAGAATGTTACCTGTTATTTGAGCAACATATCCTCTGCCATATCCAGATTCTAGACCTGCAATGGCTAGTATAGCTGCTGGAGGGAGTTTATGCTTTTTAGCTACCTCTATGGCTTCCATACTATTAGCTTTATAGAACTCTTTAACGTGGTTGTATTTTCTAAAACTAAATTCACTTGCAAAAAGTGAAGAAGTAGTTAATACTATCATTAATGTAAATATTGATTTTATTATAGGCATAGTATTTATATTCCTGAAGTTTTATATATCTTGGTTAACATAATGTAAATTCTCTTGAAAATATCAATCTCTGCTCTAGCTATATTTTATTGATATTAATTAATTTAGTTCTTTTCTTTTGGAATTATACACTATTTATTAAAAAATAATTTCAAACAAAAAATAAAAGCTGAACGCATAGTCAGGATAGAAAGACTTGATATGAAAAAATATCTCATATCACTTAATATGAAAACAGTGGTGAAACTAATAATCAATTAAATGTGTTATCAGGTCTTCTAAGTCATAGTAGTCCGAAAGTAACCCTAGAGCATTACGCAAGTGTAAGAGAGTCTAAAAAACGTTGATATAGGCTATTTGAAGAGATAGGTACAGCTATAAGCCGAGTTTTGTTTTGATAGTATTAATCTACTTTACTATTTACATAGTATCTCTAGCGAAACAGTAGCATTATAAGACGCTGACCACCTGTTTCTTGCTGCCATGTTGGGTTTACAAGCTCTCTATGTTGCCATAAAGACTGGTGGGCTCTTACTCCACCCTTTCACCTTAACTACTTTTAGCTCGCTAAAAGTTAAAAAAATGCCGATAGCATTTTTATGCTTTAGTGCCTTAGCGGCTAGCGAAAGATAGTTGGGCTTTTGCTCAAATATCGGCTAATAGTAGATGTCTACTCTCTGTTGCACTTTCCCTCGTATTACTACGGCCATTAGTTAAATGGAACACTGTCTTATAGCAGCTCGGACTTTCCTCTTGAGCATAAGCCAAGTCACTATCTGCTGTACCTATGAAATAGTACAAAAAAGTTCCTTTAAATTAGTTTTTTCAACACAAGAACACTTGTTCATTGCATAGAAGATTCACATGAACAAGTGTTCTTTTTAAGATAAGCTTACATTAACAAACGTTCATATATAATACTTTTAAAGTTAACATCTGTTCACTAAACTAAAAAGGTTGATAATGCCCGAAAATACGACACCGCACAAAAGAACCGGAACAAAACAAAAGATACTTAAAGTATCAACTACCCTATTCTCTGAGCTTGGATATAAAGGTACAAGCGTTAGAAAAATAGCCAAAGAAGTGGGAATTAGAGAGAGTGCTATATATAATCACTACAAAAGTAAAGAGGAAATATTTTTAGAAGTTGCAAAGGGTATTTTCAACTCACCCTTCTCTAAAAATGAGCCAGATATAAAAGAGTCTGCACTCAAAGGGAAAGCTTTTTTACAGAACTTTACTATGCAGTATAAGCTTCTTACATTTGATAAGAGCAACGAGAATATGTTCAGGCTACTCATGATAGAGCTTTTTCAAAACAAAGAGCTTAGAGGACAGTTTATGAGTGAATTTCACGACAAGAATGTAAAGATGCTCTCTGAGGCATTCTTTATTATGATGCAGAACTCACTTATACGCTCACAAGATCCCATGATGATATCTTATGAATTTTTATCCACCCTATTCTACATGAGGCTTCAAGTAACACTTATGAGATTTGATAACGATTCTACAACTGCTATTTCTACTCAGTTTGAAAAGCATGTGGAGTTCTTTTGGGAAAGCATCAGAGTGTAATACTAATTAATATTACACTCTAAGTTAAAAAAAGACAACCCATTACAGGTTGTCTTAAAATAGAACTAATTAAGCCATAGCTTCTTTAGCGTATTTCTCACCAAGCTCGTATGCTACTTTATTAACATCGTGAACTTTAGCAGGTACTTTTGAAAGCATTGTTGCGATTAGAGCATCTTTATCAATGGCATTCATCATTGTATTTGCAATTGCAAGTGCTACAACAGATTGAGTAATTACATTACCAACCTCTTCCTTAGCAATTGTAATAATTGGAATCTCATGAATATTCCACGTTTTTCTATCTTCATCAGTAGGATGCACAAGGTTAGGATCAACAACTATTGTTCCTCCCTTTTGAACACCATTCTTGAATGAATTATAAGAAACATCAGCAACTGAAAGCATAAAACCAATTTCACCATCATTTGCATATGGATAGTAAATCTCTTCATCATCAAGTTGAATATCAACAACAGTAGGTCCACCACGTACTTGTGATGTATATGTTGCAGTTTTTAATCCATGACCACCAGTTTTAATTTTTGCTGCTGCAAAAATCTCACCAGCAAGAAGAACACCTTGTCCACCAACACCTGTAAATCTCATTAATGTTTTACTCATCGTGTCTCCTTATATTTTTTTAGCGAAGTCATCTTGAGTGATTTTCTTTCTTTCACCCTGATGTACTTTTTGAATCTCAGCATACATGTCACAATACTCATCAGCTTCTAGGTCTTGTTTTAAGATACCAGTAGGAAGTATGTTTAGTTGCTCTTGCGGAGTCATTGCATCGTATTTCTTCTTAGGAGTAGTAATACTATCAATCCACTCTAGATTTTCCATGGCAGAAACCATTTTATTTTTTCTACCAAGGTTAATATGACAGTTAGAAAGTACTTCGGCCATTGAGAAACCTTTGTGCTCAATTGCTTTGATAAGCATTTTTTCTAACTTTTTAGGATCTAGCATACTTTCACGAGCAACAAAAGAAGCTCCTGCAGCTATAGCAAGCTCACATGTATCAAAAGTTGGATCAATATTACCAGCCTTTTGAGAAACTGTCCACAYACCTTTTGGAGTAGTTGGAGAAGTTTGAGAGTTAGTTAAACCATAGATAAAGTTATTGATAACAATCATTGTTATATCTATGTTTCTTCKACAACCRTGRATAGTATGRTTACCACCAATAGCAAGWSCATCACCATCACCRGCAACAMMAATWACATWTWYAKMWGGRTYAGMWARTTTAAYACCWGTWGCATAAGCWAYTGTWCKWCCATGAGTAGTATGTAYAGTATTAMARTCWAYRTAYGAWGAAAAWCKWCCAGAACAWCCAATNNMMSARASWWMACACAWAYMWTSTYSATWWMYMMMCMWWTTTTCNNTAYWGCWCKAAYRRWAGCTTTAAGAATTACACCATCACCACAACCCCAACACCATAGTGTTGGCATTTTCTCAAGTCTTAAATATTTATCATAATTAAATGCCATTTTATAACTCCTTTACTTTATTTACAATCTCATACGGAGATATAGGTCTACCATTTACTTTGAAAAGACCTTCTATGTCAAGTCTTGCAGCTGCTCTTTGAATCTCACTATGGTATTGACCAATATTTAACTCAACAACTAAAACTTTTTCAATTTTATCAGTATGTTCTTTGATTTTTGCTGCTGGAGAAGGCCAAATAGTAATTGGTCTAAACAGACCAGCTTTAATACCCTCTTTTCTTAAGTGACGAATCGCTTCTTTAGCAGCAAGTGATACAGAACCGTAAGCAAGAATCATTACATCAGCATCATCCATCATAAACTCTTCATAAGATTCAACTTCATCTTCATGTAGTGCAACTTTATCTTCTAATCTTTGTATTAGTTTTCTACAAGTCTCAATCTCTTCAGTTGGATAACCATTTTTATCGTGGTGAAGACCAGTAAAGTGATATCTATAACCTTCGTACATTGGGTTAAGAACTGCTGGCTCATCATGCTCACACTCATATGGAAAATATTCTTCAGCTGGACCATCGAATTTTTTACGTGGAACTATTCCAGCTTTAACTTCTTCCACAGTTGGAAGATCAGCTTTACCATGCATGTGRCCAATAGTCTCATCTAGTAAAACAATAACCGGTTGCATAAATCTATCAGCAATATTAAAAGCTCTTACAACTTCAGTATAACACTCAGCTAATGAACCTGCACATAATGTGATTGATTTATAATCACCATGTGATGGATTTTTAGACTGAAGAATATCACCTTGAGATACACGAGTCGGAAGACCAGTTGATGGACCACCACGCATAACATTTACACAAACTAAAGGTACTTCTGCCATTTGAGCAAGACCTAATTGTTCAGCCTTAAGCGACATACCTGGACCTGAAGTCGCAGTTAATGCTCTTTGACCAACCATAGCTGCACCAATAACAGCACAGATACCACCGATTTCATCTTCCATTTGGATTGCTACTCCGCCTTTTTGTGGTAAAAGGTCAGAAATAACATGCATTACTTCACTTGATGGTGTTAATGGATAACCACCAAAAAACATACAGCCTGCATCAACAGCTGCAATAGCAGCTAATTCATTTCCTGTAGATATTACTTCTCTAGTTGCCATTATTTAGCTCCTTGCTTTAGTGACATGTAGTTATTAGCGATAACAGCTGCTTGTCTCTCTTTAGATTCATCAGTAAGTTTAGCAAAGCTAAAACCAGCCGCTTTATATTCTTGTTTATCTGCTACATAAATAGCAAAATCCGGACATGTAAGTTCACACTCATTACATCCAATACATGATTCAGGATTATCAATTGAAATCATTGCACCAAGAGTTGATGTAGATTCATATTTCATACCAAGTACACCTGACGGGCATACAGATACACAAATATCACATGCTTTACAGTTACTAGTATTTACCCATACCGGTTGATTACCCGGGTTTTCAGTTTTAAAAGTTCCCATTTATTCTCCTATTATTAAAGTACAAATTGAATTTATACTTTACTCTTTATCAACAAAGAGTAGCTAAGTTTTTATAATTTAAATCTAAATTGTGCTAATAGCGCTTCATAATATAACTTTTTGTTACATTACGAGGCTCACACAAGGGTTATATTACTTAGCTAAAACCTCTGCAATTGCCTTACCGATTTCAGCAGGTGAAACAACAACTTTCACACCAGCAGCTTCAAGCGCTTCCATTTTTTCTTTCGCAGTACCAGCACTACCAGATACGATAGCACCTGCGTGACCCATTGTTTTACCTTTAGGAGCAGTTTGACCGGCAATAAAAGCAACAACTGGTTTAGTAATTTGCTCTTTTATCAGTTTAGCAGCTTGAATCTCAAGATCTCCACCAATTTCACCAATTAAAACAATTGCTTCAGTCTCTGGGTCCGCTTCAAACATTGGTAAAATTTGGTTATATGAAAGACCAATAATTGGATCTCCACCAATTCCAATAGCTGTTGAAATACCAAAACCTTCATTACATACTTGGTTAGCACCTTCATAAGTTAATGTACCGCTCTTTGAGATAAGTCCAACATTACCTTTTTTGAAAATCATACCAGGCATAATTCCAATTTTACACTCTTCAGCAGTGATAATACCAGGACAGTTTGGACCAAGTGTTTTCATACCATGCTTAGTAGCATGAGCTTTTGCCATTTGCAYATCCTTAACCGGAGCACCTTCAGTAATAATTACGGCTAGTTCAATTCCAGCTTCAGCAGCTTCCATTACAGCGTCACCAACAAATGCAGGTGGAACAAAAATCATAGAAACTGTAGCACCAGTAGTTTT
>NVRL01000019.1 GCA_002732645.1 Sulfurimonas sp.
GCTCAGTAATCTCTGAACCTACTGTCTTGATGAGTCTTGGACCAAAAAGTGCCAAACCTATGGAAATACCCAGCCCACCAACGACCATCACCCATAAAGGAATCGCTGCTTTAGTTGAGACACCATGCGTAGTAAGTGCATCATATACTGCGGCTAAAGGACCTACTGCATTGGCAACATCGTTTGCACCATGGGCAAAAGAAAGCAGTGCTGCTGCAAAAATAAGTGGAATAGTAAAAAGAAGGTTTATTGATTCTCTCGTGTTCTCAAGACCTACCACTCTTTTAACAATACGTGGTTTTACATATGCAAAGGTAATCCCTGCACCAATAGCTCCAAAAATGAGCGCTATCCCAATCCCTGGCTTTTTTGTCTGTGGTAAAAAGCTTAGTACTTCGACAATTAAAGGCCAAATTTTCTTAAGACCTTTTACTTTTGATTGTCTCTCATAATAAACCCAAGCAATTACCCCGACTAAGCTCATAGCCAGACTCATAACTTGACCTTGAGTTATCATGTTGCAGCATACATAACCGATTTGAGCATCAGGAGCACGATATATTTCTGCTAAAGCTCTAAATATGCCGTAACTTATAGCGTAGATTAGAATCAACTCTCCACTAAATCTTTGGTATTTTTTGTAGAGATAAACAACTATAAAAACTCCAAAACCTTCCAATACAGCTTCATATAACTGAGAGGGATGACGGAGAGCTCCATCTACTATAATTCCCCAGCTAACATCTGTCTCACGCCCTACAAGTTCCTGATTTAAAAAGTTGCCGATTCTGCCAAATACAAAAGCAAGAGGAATAGAGAGAGCCACCAAATCCATAATCTTGCCGAAGGCTATCTTATGTTTAATAGAGTAAAGGTAGGTACTTAGTAAAAAGCCTATAACTGCTCCATGATAACTCATACCACGGATACCTACAAATTCACCGTTTTGAAATGGGTTAAATATCTGCCATGGATGCGATAAATAATAGAGAGTCTGAGTATCATAAAAGAAGATATAGCCGAGTCTTGCACCCAAGATAACACCTATCTCTACATAGATAAAATAGTTATCTAAATCTTTACTTTTAAAATCAAGCTTATCTCTTTTAATAAAGTACTTACCAATGTATAGAGCACTCACTAAAGCCAAGACATACATGATTCCATACCAATGCACAGGAAAAGAGAATATATGAAAAGCTATGGGATCAAAGGTATCGTATATATTATTCCAAGAGTTCATCTATTTTCTAAGTGCCTCAGCTATAAGTTCAATAGGATTTTTAAATACAGTATTAACATTAGCATAGTTCATTGAAGCATTAATCTGCATTCTACAAGCACTACACTCAGCACTTACTACATCTGCCTTAGTATTTTTAATCATGTGTGCTTTTGGAATACCTGCAGCTTTTGCGAAGTGATACTTCTCACTCTGCATAGTTACACCACCGAAACCACAACAGCTGTTTGGATCACTCATCTCTACAATGTTGTAGTTTTTACTGATAAGATTTCTAGGCTCTGCGTGAATACCCTGCATCTTCTTAGCGTGACATGGATCATGGTAAGTAACTATTTTTGTATCTTTTYTCTTCGTCTTTAAAAGTTGTTCTAGATGCGTGTGATGCTGAAGCCACTCTGTTGCCATGAAGATTTTACCTTTAATAGCCGCTGCTCTCGCTTTCCACTCAGGTTGGTCGTGGAAGTAGTGTTCATAGTCAATTTTAAGCATTGCAGAACATGTAGCTTCAGGAACTATAATAGCTTCAACATCTTTTGAAAAGCTCTCAAAATACTCGATGTTAAACTTTGCATTATAATCAACCGTATCAAAATCACCTGTAAAATATGCAGGTGCAGAACAACATTTTTGACTCTTTGCCAAGAATGCGTCTATCTCAAGATGTTCTAGAATTTCTAAGAGACCCTCTCCAACACTTTTATAGTTATAGTTACCCAAACAACCGATAAAAATAGCTACCTTTCTTTTACCACCGTTAGAAATATTTTCAGGGTATGAATTCAAAAATGATGTTTTTGTAAGACTTGGAAGTAGTCTGTCTGCTTTTAACATAGGAATAGAAAATCTAGAGTGCATAGAGTCTATGTCGGCTTTTATCTTAAATCCACAAGTTTGAAATACCCAACCAAGTTTAAATGCTAAATCATTCATCCAGCGATGACGAAGCAGCAGGAAAAAGGCTTTTTTATACCAAGCAATTCCAAACTTTTTAGCTATATCTGAGCGGACTTGTTCTATAACCATATCAGTAGGAAGTGATTTTGGACATACTTCAACACAGGCAGTACACAAGAAACAAGATTCAAAAATATCTTTGACATTTTTATCTAAATCTAAATTTCCTCTTTGATAAGCTCCTAATAAATCTAGAAAACCACGAGGAGATGTAACCTCATCGGCATTTACGTTATGTATTGTACAAACTGGAATACACTTTCCACACTTTATACAATCATCCGTGATATTAGCGTAATCAAAAATTTCTTGAGACGTTTTGCTCATTACTATACCGTTTTAGAAAATGTTTTAGAGCTGGCAACATGATTTTTCATATACGCGTCAAAAGGCATCGCAATATTACGTATAAGAAGAGTTCCTGTATGGCTACACTCTATTGAATTTTCATCCATAGTTAAAAGATTATCTTCTGCAAAAGGTTTAAGTGCTTCAATAGCATCTGCAAAATATGTTTTAAATTCTATGTTAAAAAGTTTCTCAAATCTTTTTATATCAAGCTTGAAGTTACTCATAAGCTCCATGATTACATACTGTCTGATTTGGTCATCTTCATTTAATACAATACCACGTTCAAATGGAAGTTTTCCTGCATCTATTGCTTCTTCATACTCACCCATAACTTTAAAGTTCTGGTTATAAGAGTCAACACCCTCACCGATAGAAGTAAGCCCTACACCGATAAGGTCAGCTCCACCTTTAGTAGTATAACCTTGGAAGTTTCTATGCAGTTCACCCTTATTAATAGCTTTAAATAGCTCATCTTCCGGTTTTGCGAAGTGATCCATACCAATCATCTTGTAACCGTGAGAAGTTAAAAAGTCTATAGTGTACTGCATAATTTGAAGTTTCTCATCCGGAAGTGGAAGAGTTGTCTCATCTATCTTTCTCATAGTCTTTTTAAGCCAAGGAACGTGAGCATAGTTAAATACTGCAAATCTGTCTGGGTTAAGAGTAAGAGATAAAGAAAGTGTCTCTTTAAAAGTCTCTAAAGATTGATATGGAAGTCCATAAATAAGATCAACATTTACTGAGATCATATTATATTTTCTAGCCAAATCCATTGCATCTTTTGTAATGTTATAAGGTTGTACACGGTGTACTGCAATTTGTACTTTTTCATTAAAATCTTGAATACCAAAACTCACACGGTTAAAACCTGCTTCACTCATAACGCGCATCTGATCTTCATCAATATGACGTGGATCTATCTCACAACTGATCTCAGCATCTGAGCGAAAGTTTGGAAAGTACGACTTAATCTCTTCAATAATCTCTTTAAGTTGAGGGGCTGTAAAGAATGTCGGTGTACCACCACCAAAGTGCATCTGAAGAACTTCACGATTACAGTCTACATGTTTAGAAAGTATTACTAACTCTCTTTTTAAATAATCCATATAACGAAGCATCTTATCTTCTTTAGAAGTAAAGACAACATTACAACCACAGAAGTAACATGCATTTCTACAAAAAGGAAGATGAAAATATAAACTTAATGGACGAGAAGAATCTTGCGACTCTAACTTTTGAATATATTCATCATATCCATAAGCATCACTAAATTCTAGTGCTGTAGGGTAACTTGTGTAACGAGGTCCAGGTTTTGAGTACTTTGTAAACTTTGCGAAATCTAGCATTTTTATTCCTAGCATGTCATCCTCAGCTTGACTGGGGATCTAAATATAAATGCGATTATCTCTAAATTTTGCTAATAAACCTATTAAACTATTTATCAAACTCTCCAGCTAATCTTTGATATACCTCAGATGTTGCTAAAAGTTCACTATGATTTCCAGATGCAACTACCCTGCCCTTTTGCATTACTAGGATTTTATCGGCATGTTCTATAGTGCTTAATCTATGAGCAATCGTAATAGTAATCTTATCTTTAGTATACTCATCCAAGGCTGCTTGAATCCTCTTTTCACTCTCGTTATCAAGTGCAGAAGTAGCTTCATCAAAAAGTAGAAGTGAAGAGTGTTTATATATCGCCCTAGCTATTGCAACACGTTGTCGCTGACCACCTGATAGATTTGCTCCAAACTCCTCCATCATTGTGTCTATACCATTTTCTAATGAGCTAGCAAAGGCTGAAGCATCTGCTAATCTCAGAGCTTCTTCAACCCTACTTACATCTATCTCTTGCCCATAGGCAACATTTGCCGCAAGTGAATCTTGAAAGATATATATTCTTTGAGTAACCAAAGAAATATGATGTTTTAAAGAGTCTTGTGTGTACTCTTTTATATTTTTTCCATTTACTGAAATTTCTCCAGATTCAGGATCATAAAAGCGAAGAATCATATTTATAAATGTAGATTTCCCACCTCCACTATCTCCGACAAGAGCAATATTTTCACCTTGTTTTATATGTATACTGATATCATTTAAAGCATATGTATCTTCATATTTTAAAGATACATTTTTAAACTCTACGCTCTTAATATCATTTTCTAAAAGTTCTTGACCATCAATTATTTTATTTTGAGTATCAAGCACTTCAAAAACTCTTTCACTGGCAGCTACAGCATCTTGAATTCTACGATAGATTGAACTTATTCGACGAATAGGTTGAAAAACAAGCCCTACTGCCGTTAAAAATGCTGTAAATTCCCCTACAGTCATTTTGTTATCATAAACTTCTTTACCACCTACAAAAATGACCATTGCAAGTCCAGCAGCACCGATAATCTCCATCATTGGAGAAACTATCTCACCGACATAAACTGACTTCATATTTATCTTAAAGAACTTCCAGTTCTCTACACTGAAACGATCCATTTCATAGTTTTGAGTTGCATTTGCTTTGATTATTTCACTATTATTAAAGACCTCTGTTAAACGAGTAACTACATCCGCACTTTTTTCCTGTGAGCGATGTGAATATTTTTTTAGTTTTCTTGCAATTAGAACAAGAGGATAAATTACAACAGGCACAAGAATCAATGAATAAAAAGCAAGCATCGGGTTTAGATATATAACATAAGCTAAAAGTGCGACGATTGTTATACTTTCACGAAAAAGTTCAGGAAGCATATTTGATACAAAATACTCTATACGACCGATATCATTAACTACTCTGGAAATAAGTTCACCACTTCTATTTTTGTATAAAAAGCTCATATCTAAACTAATAATTTTAGATAGCAAAATTTCTCTAAACCTTGATATAACATGCTGTCCAATATAGTTCATATATACTGATTGTATATAACGACCAATTGCTTTAAAGAAATAAATACCTATTAAACCAAGAGGGATAAGATAAAGCATCTCCTCTTTTCTTGATATAAACATATCATCCATTAAAGGTTTCATAATATAAGCTGTTGCTGTTGTAGCACTAACTGTTAAAATTATTCCAAATAAGACTAAAAGATATTGTGGTTTATACTCTTTTATATATGGCCAAAAACGCTTTAAAACTTTTTTCAAATACTTTCCTACTTCTTCTGTGATTTAATTAAATATTCTGTTACTGCCAATGAAGCTTTGTAGTATTCATTACACTCTTTTTGTTCATCTGACATTGCTTTTGTGTCTTTAAAACCACCATTTTTCGCCATTATAACACCTGCATCATTAAAACCACAATGCAGAGTATTGTTATCTAAAAGATTTGTTCCTATAGCTGTGTATGATTTGTCATAAAGTGTCAGGTTATACAGAGTCGGAAATATATCTTTATGTGAAGATGCAAGAGTCGTATCAATAGCCTCTTCTGGTTTTAACTCATCAGGTATGTAGATATAAAAAGGAATACGTTTTGTTTGAGTAAAATGACTATCATACTTCATAACTCCCTCAACTGTATTATTGTCAGCTGTTATAGCTATAATACTATTTTCTGCTAAAGATGAAGATTTAATCTTGTCCAAAAACTCACCTGCACTATCAACTGCATATGCATAGTCTTTAAATCTTCTCTTAACTAAATCAAGGTCTCCAGTTATGTGTTCTTTTAAATCTTTAGATATTTTTAAAGAGTTTGATTTATAATGAGACGGGATAGTGTAAGGAGGATGATTGTTAGTTGTCAGTACAAAAATAAATTGTGGCTCTGTCGCATCTTTTAATTTTTCATATACATATTCATAAAGATATTCATCAAAGACACCCCAATCATGAGAAATAGAATCAATATTTTTATCCAGAGATTTTGCAATTGCGCCCTTTCCTCTTGTATGCTTAAATCCCTGTCTTGACATAAAACTACCCACATTTCTCCAAAACAGATCTCCACCATAAACGAAGCTTGTTTCATATCCAGCATCTGCGTACACTTTTGCGCTCGCTTGTTTGAAATGAGTATTTAGGAATGAGCTCTGTGCAAAAGATGTAGATTTTGGACGAGCTGTAATATTTAACAGTAGTGGTTCAAGGGAGACCACTGTTCCGTTTGAACTAGATATAAAAGATGTAAATAGAACATCTTCTTCAAAATGCTTTTTCAATTTTCCCATAATATTAAAACTATCACTTTGATAATCAAGCAATGGCATCCCAAAACTTTCAACCATAATAACTACAACTTGAGGTAATCTATCTTTTAAGTGTTTATCTTTAGATGTTTTTTTGACTAAATTATTTAATAGATTTTCTCTATCGATATCTTTAGTCTGTTTAAAGACTTCAAAAGCTTCTGCTATCTTGCCTCTATATCCAACACTTTTTATAAGGTCGTAATTTCCAGACTTACTCTTAGTATATTGGTTGTATGAATCAAAAATTGCAAAGCTTGGAGTTTGCGGAAGTTTATTTATGAGTGGATCTTGACTCACGTCTGAGATACTATATGCCAAAGGAAAGATACCTACGGAACCTCTACCTAATAGTGCTACCCCTACAATTATAAAAAGAAAAACAGCTAATTGTTTTAGCCATTTAATATTAAATTCAAACTTATCATGAACTTTCAAAATTTTAAAAATCATAAAATATAAAAAAACAAAAAATCCGACTACAGACAATCCAACTAATGTAACATTATAGTTTTTAAAAGCTGTATTAATTAGAGCACTTGTATCATCGTCAAAAACACCGAAAATCATAAGTGTAGAGTGCTCTCCAAAAAAAGAAAAATATGTTAAATCAGTAAAAGTAAGAAACGCTAAAAAAGTTAAAAATAAAACAAAATAAAATCTATAAAAAGTATACAAGTACTTTTGAACAAATCTAATTCTTAAAAGCCAAATCACAAATAAAAGTAACACTCCAACTGCATTTATATAAGCCATCATACTTACATCTAATCTAAAGCCTAAAAAGAAAGCATCAAATAATTCAGAATAAGAATAATCACTAGTTGTTCCGTAGTTTAAAAATAGGTAAAGTCTTGAAAGGGACATTAAAAAAAGGACGACTAAAGATAGTTTCAAAATAGAATATAGTAAATTGATTAAAAAATTGAAGTGTTGATATTTTTGCATTTGCAATTATACAGTTTTTAATCATCTTTTTAGTAAAATAGCAAACTTTTAATCAAGGCTAATAATGAAAAAACGTATTTTAGTGACTGGTGGTGCAGGATTTGTAGGTAGTAATCTATGTGAACGCTTAGCACAAGATGAAAACAATGAAGTCTATAGTCTAGACAACTACTTTACAGGCTCAAAAGAAAACCATGTGCCTAATGTTACTTATATTGAGGGCTCAACTGTTGATATCGAAAAACTTATTAATTTTGAACCTGATATGGTATATCATCTTGGCGAGTATTCAAGAGTTGAGCAGAGCTTTGATGATATTGAGAAGGTATGGAAGTTTAACAAAGACGGTATTTTTGCTGTTTTAGAGTTTGTCAGAAAACATGGATGTAAAATACTTTATGCTGGAAGTTCTACAAAGTTTGGTGATGGTGGACTTGGAAGAAGTGCATCTCCATATGCATGGACAAAAGCATCAAATACTGAACTTGTACAAAATTACGGAGCTTGGTTTAACGTGCCTTATGCAATTACTTACTTTTATAATGTTTATGGAAACAGAGAAATTCAAACTGGAAAATATGCAACACTTATTGCACTTTTCAAAGAGAAAATGAAAAACAATGAAACACTTACAATAGTTAGCCCAGGCTCCCAAAAAAGAAATTTTACACATATTGATGACATAATTAATGGATTAGTGCTCGTTGGTGAAAATGGTTACGGTGATGAGTTTGGAATAGGAAGTCCTGAAGCTTACAGCATTAAAGAGATTGCAGAGATGTATGATGGAAAAATAGAGATGCTACCTGAGAGAAAAGGTAATAGGATGACAGCAGATGTTATGACATCTAAAACAGAAGCTCTTGGCTGGAAACCTACTAGAACTATTAAAGAGTATATTGAAGAATTAAGAGCTAATAATTGGCAATAATAATGAAAGGGAAAAAATGAAAGGGATTATTTTAGCAGGAGGGTCTGGTACAAGACTCTACCCCATTACAAAAGGTGTAAGTAAACAGCTTGTTCCTATATATGATAAACCAATGATTTACTACCCTCTTTCAGTTCTTATGTTAGCAGGAATCACAGAAGTATTAATCATATCTACTCCTCACGATTTACCAAGATTTGAAGAACTTTTAGGTGATGGATCTGATATCGGTATGAACTTTAGCTATAAAGAACAACCTTCCCCTGATGGACTTGCACAAGCCTTCATTTTAGGTGAARAATTTATTGGTGCTGATGATGTTTGTTTAGTACTAGGTGATAATATATTCTATGGTCATGGCTTAACTGATCTGCTAGCTCAAAGTGTTAAAAATGCTGAGTTAGAAAATAAAGCAACAGYCTTTGGCTACTATGTAAAAGAYCCTGAGAGATAWGGGGTTGCAGAATTCAACGAAAAAGGTGATGTAACAAGTATAGAAGAGAAACCGCTAGTACCTAAGTCTAACTATGCAGTTATTGGTCTATACTTTTATCCAAATGATGTTGTAAAGAAAGCTAAACTTGTTAAACCAAGTGATAGAGGTGAATTAGAGATTACAACTCTAAACCAAGACTACCTAAATGAGGAGAGACTAAAAGTTGAGCTTATGGGCAGAGGCTATGCTTGGCTAGACACAGGAACTCATGAAAGTCTGTTAGAAGCTTCCCAATTTATTCAAACTATTGAAAATCGTCAATCATTAAAAGTTGCATGTATAGAAGAGATAGCTTATGAGATGGGGTATATCGATAAAGAGAAACTACTTAAACTCGCAGAACCCCTAAAGAAAAACCAGTATGGGCAATATCTAATCAGAAGAGCAAATGAAGAGGTTATCCGTAGATGACATTTATAAGAACAGAAATACCGGATGTAGTAATCTGCGAAGCAGAAGTTCACGGAGACACTAGAGGTTATTTTGTTGAAACATTTCGCCAAGACAAACTTGAAGAGTTTTTAGGATTTACAATAGATTTTTGCCAAGATAATGAGTCAAAAAGCTCTCGCGGTGTTCTTCGTGGTCTTCACTATCAACTCTCCCCTGCGGCTCAGACTAAACTTGTACGTGTAATACAGGGAAAAGTTTTAGATGTAGCAGTAGATATCAGAAAGGGAAGTCCAACTTTTGGCAAGCATGTAGCGGTTGAGTTAACAGGAGAGAATAAACGACAGCTTCTTGTTCCTCGCGGATTTGCTCACGGCTTTGTAGTTTTAGAAGACAACACAACCTTTGCCTATAAAGTTGATAATTACTATAGTCCAGAAAATGACAGAGGTATTGCCTTTAATGATATGGATTTAGAAATTGATTGGCAAGTAGATGCTTCTTCTATTAACTTATCTGCAAAAGACAAAATACAACCTAGACTTAAAGAAACAAATGATTTATTCAAGTATGGTATAAATTATTATGAGTAAAGTTTTAGTAACTGGGAGTAACGGTCAACTTGGTAGTGAGCTTAGAGAGTTGTCTTCTAGGTACAAATATGATTTTTTCTTTACAGATAGAAATACTCTTGATATAACTAATAAACAAAGTATCATAGACTTCGTATACAAATATAAAATAGACATCATTATCAACTGTGCAGCTTATACAGCAGTTGATAAAGCTGAGACTGAAAAAGATTTAGCAGATGCAATAAATCATCAGGCTGTTAAACATTTAGCACAAATTTCAAAAGATAAAAACATCAAACTTATACATATCTCAACAGACTATGTATATGATGGCAAAAATCACAAGCCTTTTATCGAAACTGATGATACAAGTCCTAATAGTGTTTATGGTGCGACTAAACTTGGTGGCGAAACAGCAATGCAAAAGATTAATCCAAAAAATTCTATTATAATAAGGACATCTTGGGTTTACTCATCTTTTGGAGCTAACTTTGTAAAAACAATGCTTCGTCTAGGAAATGAGAAAGATGAACTAGGAGTTATATTTGATCAAGTCGGAACACCAACTTATGCAAAAGATTTGGCAACGACTATTTTAGAAATCCTACCAAAAATAAAAAATTCTAATGTAGAGGTTTATCATTACTCAAACGAGGGTGTTCTTTCTTGGTATGACTTTGCAAAAGAAATTATGGAAATGGCAAAACTAGATTGTAATATAAATCCTATAGAGACTAAAGATTATCCGACACCGGCTTCAAGACCGCACTATAGTCTTCTTAATAAATCAAAAATAAAAGAGACGTTTGATATAAAAATTCCATTTTGGAAAGACAGCTTGGATGCATGTTTAAAAGTTTTAGGAGAGAGAAGATAATGTCAAAGAATAAAAATATATTGGTTACTGGATGTGCAGGTTTTATAGGTTCAAATTTTGTTCCATATTTTTTAGAAAAATATCCAGAATACAATATTATAAACCTTGATCTGCTAACTTATGCAGGAGATTTAGAAAACCTAAAAGAGTGTGAAAACAATCCTAAATATAAATTTATAAAGGGTAATATCTGCAATCGTGAATTAGTTGAGTTTATCTTCCAAGAATATAATATTAATGGTGTTATTCACTTCGCAGCAGAGTCTCATGTAGATAACTCCATAAAAAATCCAGGTATATTTATAGAGACAAATGTAAACGGAACTTATACTCTAGTTGATGTTGCCAAAAACTACTGGATGGATTCTCCTTTTAACTATAAAGAAAAATATAAAAACTGTAGATTTCACCATATTAGCACTGATGAAGTTTATGGAACACTGAACGAAACTGACTTATTTACAGAAGAGACACCATACGCTCCAAACTCTCCATACTCTGCTTCAAAAGCAAGCTCAGATATGATAGTTAGAAGCTATCAAGAAACGTTTGGTCTTAACACCGTAATAACTAATTGCTCAAATAACTATGGACCAAAACAGCATGATGAAAAGCTTATACCAACAATCATAAGAAAAGCCCTAGCATCTGAAAGCATCCCCATCTATGGAGATGGTAAAAACATACGTGACTGGTTATATGTTCTTGATCACTGTAAGGGAATAGACTTAGTTTATCACACAGGAGAGGAAGCCAATGTTTATAATATTGGTGGTAGAAACGAAAGGACTAACCTTCAAATAGTAGATGCTATCTGCTCAATTTTAGATGAAAAAGTTCCATCAAACAAAAGTTACAGGGAACTTATAACATTTGTAAAGGACAGAGCAGGACATGACAGAAGATATGCAATAGATGCCACTAAACTAGAGAATGAGCTTGGCTGGAGAGCTGATGAAGATTTTGACAGTGGAATAGTTAAGACTATTGAGTGGTATTTAAATAAAATTTATAAATAAGGTGTAGAATGGAAAATACTGGATTATATTCACAAAATGATGAAGATCGTATAATTGGCGATATATTAAATAAAATAAATGACACAGAGAAGTACTGTGTTGAATTTGGTGCCTGGGATGGTATTACAGGTAGTAATACATACCATTTTATTAAAGATAAAAGCTACAGAAGTATTTTAATTGAGGGTGATGAAGAAAAATAWAAAGATTTAGTTCCAAATATGAAAGAATATGATGTTACATCTTTTTGTAAGTATGTCTCATTTGAAGGTGAAAATAAACTGGATAATATTTTAAGTAAAACAGATTTACCTAAAAACTTTTCATTTTTAAGCATAGATATTGATGGAAATGATTATCATATCTGGGAGTCTTTGAAAAATTATCAACCAAAACTTATAATTATTGAATTTAATCCAAGTATTTCAAATGAAGTTGATTTTGTTCAGCCCAAGGATATGTCTCTTAATCAGGGAGCAAGTCCATTAGCTTTAGTTAGACTAGCCAAAGAGAAAGGCTATGAGCTTGTAGCTACTAATTTAAACAATTGTTTTTTTGTAGATAAAGACTATTTTCATTTACTTGATATAGAAGATAATTCATTATATAAACTTCGAACAGACTTATCTCATGTCACTTATATATTTAATGGATATGATGGTCATGTTTTTATAAGGGGATATAATAAATTAGATTTATACAGTCTTCCATACAATGAAAAAAGGATGCAAATGATCCCAACTTGCTTACAAGGTTGGAAAATAGAAAATAAATTTCGAAGAACTATACAAAGATTACATAGAAGCTTCAAAAAAAGAAATATAATATAATTAGCTCAGAAAAAGCTTAATCAAGAAGTTTAGCTTTTTCTAAAATATATTCTGCCCTTTTTATATCTGTATGATACTTCTCAAGATGTTCTTTACCAGCAAGTGCGATTTTTTCTCTCTCTACTTCATTTTCTAGATAGTATTCACATAACTCGACTAAGTCACTTAAATCATCTTTACAGTGAATTACATGTTTTTTATCTTCAAAGTCGTTTGGAATCTTTATTTGAGGCTTTTGACTAATCATAAGACTACCAACTGCAGGCACTTCCCAGTAACGCATAGTGTCCCAGCCACCACCTCTAAAATTTAAGACTATTTTACATCTTTTTAATTCTTGTAAATAAAAAGCCCCTTTACGAGAATACTTACTAAACTTCTGATTACGTTTTGTCCCATTTTCTTTACAGTCAAATTTATCTTCTAATAGTTCTAACACACGTGTACGTATATCTCCACCTGTCTCAACTGCCCAAAAAGAGACATCATATGGTTTTTCTTCAGGCAACGCAGGAAGTCTATCAAGTCTAAATGATATTTGCAAAGGAAATACATTATCCGGATGATTACTATCAATTAGATATTCTCTTTTAAAGATATAGTCAAATGGACGAATTTCTTGTGATTGAGCATAGAGTTCTGGACGCCCATAAACAGTTAAATCTGATCCAATCCCGTAACCATCACCACCATCAATAAAAATAACAGGTATTTCCTTACTTATACTTGGTGCTATCTTAATATAYTCTTCAAAACAATCTACTTTTGAGGCTCCAATAAATACAGCATCATAGTTACTTCCAAGTCGGTTGAACAAAGACGGGAGAAGTGAGTTTTTAATGTGTCCCAGATTTTTTGGATATTTTTTATAATTAATATGAAATTTTTTATTCCATTTTACATCAATAACATTTCCAACACCCAGTTTTTTAACTAAACCACTATATGTCAAATCCTGTACATAATCTGCAGAATGACTATTTATATATAAAATTCTTATTATAAATCCTTTAAAATAAAATTATATCTAAATATGTATTTAGATATAATTTTAAACATAATCTATAGAARAATCATCTTTTTACAGCGAGGGAATAACTTTTATGAAAGCACGAACAGCAGTAGTTTGTTTTTCACCAAATGCTGGAGGTATGGAGTTAGCAGCACTTAAATTATCCAAAACCCTAAGCAAATATATAGATATAACTCTAATCATGCAAACAGACAAGTTCATGCATAAACAATGTCTTAGTAATCCTGATTATAGTGACTTAAAATTTGAAACTGTAAAGTTCAATATGACATTAAGTCCATCAATTATTTATCGTACACGTAAAATAGTAAAAGAGAAAAGCATAAAAAATGTTATCTTTATAGGTGCTTCTGAATTAAAATCACTATACTTTGCTTTTTTGGGTCTAGATATAAACTTGATTGTCAGACATGGAACTACAAAATCAAACCCTAAAAAAGATTTTTTTCATAAACTAATATATTCAGATGTATCAGCACATGTTGCTATTTCAAAACATCTTAGCAAAAATGTTAAATTTATAGTTCCATTTGCTAAAAACACAAAACTTAAAATTATTATTCCAACGATGCCAAAAGCATGTTCAGCCAATAAGAAAAAAGTTAATGACAAAATTGAGCTTCTTCATGTTGGAAGGGTTACACCTGGGAAAGGTTTAAAAGAGGCTCTAGTTGCTTGTGAAACACTAGTAGAACACAATATAAATTTCAATCTTGATAGCTATGGAGGGATGGCTGATAAATATAAAGATGAGTTCGAAAATTTTATTGACACACTAAAATACAAAGGCTCTTTTCATCTATGTGGATTCACAAATAACATCTACGATGAATATCCAAAACATGATATCTTCATATTTCCTACAAAAGGTGAAGGATTTGGGAATGTCATGATGGAAGCAATATCACACGGTATAATCATTCTATCTTTTAATAACACGGCTATAACTAACTTTAAAGAGATGGGATTTCATATGCATCTGGTTGAAGATGGAAATGTAGAAGCACTCAGTAAAAAACTATTATATATTGCTCAAAATCTAGAAGAAGAAATGTTATTATCACAAAAAAACATTCCTATAGCAAAGGGACTATTTTCTGCACAAAGAGAAACAAAGGAATATATAGAACTTTTAATGTAAAAGTTGATTCCCCAAACTCATACAGCTAAATATAGTTCCAGCAATAAGAACCTGCTTAAGAACAATAGTATTTTCTATCTTATGTGCTATTGTCCTTCTTGTTCTTGGTATCATTGTAACAGCCAACATTACAACCCATAGAGGCATAAAAAATCTTAAGTTGAATTGTGTAGTTAAAATACCAAAACCTATAGCAAGAGTAGCAAATATCTGGATAAATTTTARTATTTTATCTTCTTGTTCATACCTAAAGATTTGATAAAATATATTTAAAAATATAAGTAAACCTATAAGCCCCAACTTAACTAAAATACTAAGAAATTGATTATGTTCATGTGACATTCTGTGAATATGATCCCATTTCAATGGTATCGCCTTACGTATTTCATCCATTGAATCACCTGTACCGGCACCAAAGATAGGGTTTTCTTTAATCACTTCAAAGGAGTAAAAATACATACCTGCTCTCTGTCCCAAAGAAGAAGAGAAATTAGGATTATCATTAAAAATCTGTCCTATTGCATTTTGTGTTTGATTAATTTTTTGTTTAAAAATTGGACTTGTATTATATGCAACACTTAATACTAATAACATACTAATCARTGCAGGTATTGCCCACTTCTTTAAATAAAAAATAGATAATACTAGCATAAGGAGAATATAGGTTATATAACCTGTTCTCCCTCCGGTAATAAAAATATTTGCTGTTGCTGTTAAAATAAAAACACTCATTAAAATCTTAACTAAATTACTACTATCACTTGAAAAAATCTTTTCACCTATCAAAATAACTACAAATGATAAAGCCACTCCATAGTGAATATGATTTAAAAAGGGAGATGGATCATATAAACTAGGTGCGGAATAAAATATCAGTTCTCCTATCTCTAACTTCCACGGCATAATACCTAGAATTATCCCATATGATGTCAATTCACTTACTAGCATGCCTAAGATAAATGCACCTACTACTTTTTTTATATAACGTCCATCAATAATTGCATAAAAGACTATAAGATATAGTCCATACTTTACACTTTTAAGAGCACTTATTCCAGATGATATATTTTCTGTCCATAAAAGTCCAACAGTGTAAGCAATAAATAGATATAAGAAAGCCATTACTACTTTATTTTCCAATGATTTCTTTATATGTTTTAGCAAATCACCACGAATAATAAATAATATAACGATAAATGTAAAAATAGTTGCTTTGATAGTTTGCGATATTGGAAGTAAAWAAGCATATRATACTAAAAAATTATTCATCCATAATGTTAATAGATCTTTATCTTTTATATATCTTTTAAATACTGCTGAAACTCTATTTGTCATGATTACTTAAGCCCTCATCACAAATATATTTTTTATTTTTTTTATTTTTATTAAATTTATCCCACTGTTCTTGTGATGTGGGGTTATTCTGTTTTTTATGATAAAGATGAAATGTGTTTGCTACATTTTTACAAGAGAAAAGACTAAGTCCATATGCACGAAATCTCCATTCTAAGTCCATATCATCTGGAAGTGATGATTCTCCATAACTCTCATCAAAACCATTTATAGCTATCATTGTATCTTTATAACAAGAAAAGTTACATCCTATAAGGCTTGTATTTCGTTTCCTCTTTGCCATAAAGTTTTTATAGATAAAAGAATCCTGACTTGCATAAATACCTTGCTCAAATCTTGCATTTCTGTCAAACATCAAGCCAAACCCAAGAAAAAAGTAGAATTTTTCCAATCTGTACGATGAAAGAGTTTTATCTCTAAACTTTTTCGTAAGTTCAGCATTAAGATTCACTCTTCTTCCTGCTAAAACTCTATCTTTTTGAGCAAGTGATACGTGTCCTTGTACAAAAGTCGAATATGGAATAATATCTCCGTCTAAAAATATAAGATACTCTCCACTTGCTTTTAAAATTCCATTATTTTGAGATCTTGATTTTSKCWYKYYTSYATSYYMKWGARWASTNTGTWNAACAYSCAMMMCWWSKMKNGAKKMWAKATWWKMTTTNATMTCKMSWGAKKTATTGTCTTCTGCGACAACAACTTCAAAGTTTTTATATGTCTGTTTTTTTAAAGCTCTAATAATTAGATCTAATGACTCTATATCTTTATATACCGCTATAATTATGCTAACTTTCAAATCAACTCTTTTAAAATATTTTTTAATTTTTCAAACTGTAATTTATTAGAGAATTTTTCATCACATTTATTTTGTCCACTTTTAGCTATATTTGATGTTAATTCTGGATTATTTATCAGTTTTTCAATTGAGGAAGCCAAACTCTCATAGTTTTGACTCTCAAAAAGCAGACCTGTTTTTTCATCATCTATTATCTCAACAACTCCGCCACTGTTTGCACCAATAACTGCAGTACCAACCTGCATAGCTTCTATAAGGACAAGACCAAAAGTCTCTCTCTTGGAAGCGAGCACAACAGCATTACAGGTCTGATAAAAATGGTGTGGATTTTTCATAAAACCTAAAAAGTGAATATTTTTCTCCAGTCCTCTCTCTTTAACATCTTCTTTTAGCATCTCAAGATAGGACTCTTGCATAGCATGTCCAACAAAATATGCATTTACATTTAGCCCCTGCTTTACCAMKAMAKCMWCARSTTTTRWRAKYWKATRMTSAYYTWYTKMWYYWWWWATGMRMMYYMYMWWKCCAAGATTAAAACTATTAGTATCAAAATTCWATTCTGATTTTAGTTTAGTGACTTCATTATCACTTAGCATTTCAGGTTTATCTGAACCCATATACAAAACTTCAATCTTTGGTCTTATATCCTGAGGAATAAACTTTTCTAACTGCTCTTTTACCTGAAATGTAACCGGCAGCATTARGTCCATATTTTTATACATAAGTCTGTGGTAGAAATCATCCTTAAACCTAGTCATAGTCATATTTCTTGTTTGAGCTATTTTTGGTTTTTTCTTAGAGAGCATTTTTGCCAAAACAACAAAAGGGATATCTTTTGTCCAGTGCATATGAATAACTTCTATCTGCTCTTTATCTATAATATTTGCCAATCTTTTTGCCGCACCTAACATAAAAAGATTTGACGTTTTATTNATTTTTATATATCTATCATTTTCATCATAATRCTCTTCTAWTTTTGCGTTTTCATTTATGATGCTAATAACATTAAAGTCACTATTTAAAGCTTTTGCAGCTCTTATCATATAAAGCTCAAGCCCGCCTAAGTCCGGAGACATACATAGTTCTAAAATTGTTTTTTTATTCACTTCTTTGCATCTCTAAAATCAAGGCATATTTCATATATGAGCTAAAAGCAGATATTACAGCTACATTCCAACCGTTAATCCCGTGYARAGCACCGSCTTTTAAAACAAGMGCTTTAAAYAAAGCYCCGAYTCCGTGCATWAACGGATCAAAAGYAGAAGCTCTTTTACCCTCTTCATAAGATATTCTAGCTCCACGAGTTATAAACTTGTGTGTCGTTTTTATCATATGAGAGTAGTCTGAATAAGAGTAGTGAAGCATATCTGCATCTAAAGATTTTATATTTTGACTCTCGACTTTTGCATGTCCGCCTACTGTTGAATAGCCACATAAATCCCGATTGTAAAGTCTCGCAACACGATCTGGATACCATAATTTTATAAAGTTTTTACCTACAAATGTTTTTCGTGCAAATGAAAATGCTTCATATGAAGTCTCGTCAAGGTCAAGCTTCTTAATAGCTTCTATAGCATTAGTGTCTAGTCTCTCATCAGCATCTATACTCAGTATCCAGTTATTTTTAGCTAGGGGTGCACCAAAAGCTTTTTGTCCACCATCACCAAGATACTTTTGCTTAACAACTTTAGCACCCAAAGACTCTGCAATCTCACAAGTTTTGTCACTACTAAAAGAATCAATTACTAAGACTTCATCACAAACTTTTTGAACTGATTTTATAACATATTCTATATTTTTTTCTTCATTTAACGTAATAATATTTGCGGTAATTTTCATAATCTTATTTTAGCACAGTAAACTTTCGATACAATTTTGTCAGGAGTTTTAATGTCACTTTATTTATTATTTACAGCCTTAWWTRKYTMWSWYTWWAYRRTTTTTAAAAGAGCAAAAAAATACAAATATGACACATCAAAAAATTATCAATATGAATTAGGTGAAAATCTAATTGAAGAGCTAGACATAGAGAATCATACTTTAACTTTACCAAGCAACTATAAAGAGTTTAACTCACTTTTTATAAAAATATCTCTCTCATTTAATCCAATCTCATATTTTTTAAAACCATTTGTAAAAATTGAAAATATAAAACATTTTTTTGAGTATGGAGCTAGGGGAGAAAGGTACTTAAACATATCTCATATTACTAATGATACTCTCAAAATTATTTTAAAAAATGTCAGTATTTCAAAGAACAAAGCAAGTTTATATGCCTACAAAAATGAGATAGATTTGTCAAAAAAGATTCTTATCTTAGCACCACATGCTGATGATGCAGAGATAGCAGCATTTGGACTCTACAAAACAGCGAAAGATGTAACYATAGTAACAACTACAGCGGGAGAAGATGGTCTATGCAACTACTGCGATTTATATAATAATGATAGAACTAAACAATCCATAAAAAAAGCAGAGTTAAGAGCATTGGATGCCATAAGTACACCATTACTTGGAGATGTAAAAATTGAGAACTCTTTAGCACTTGGATACTTTGGCGGAAGATTAAAATGGATGAGTGAAAACAGAGAAAAAGAAGTAACTTCTAAAATAGAAAATATAAGTGATATGARCCTATTTCGTAGAGTCTCACACTCAAACCTAAAACTTAATCTAGTAGCAAAACCAACTTATGACTCTTTTTTAAATGATTTAGAAGAGATATTAAAGCAGACTAAACCAGATATAATCATAACTCCTCATCCAACTATAGATAGTCATCCAGACCATAAACAGACTACTATAGGGATAATAGAAGCTATTAATAATACTCAAATTACTTCTAAACTACTTCTTTATACAAATCACCTAGAACTTAGTGAGACCTACCCTTTGGGAGAAATACACTCCAGTATCTCTATCCCGCCAAATACAAAAGAGTTTTATTTCGATTCTATCTATTCATTTAACCTAAATAATTCACTACAGATAGATAAATTTTTTGCTCTTGAAACTATGCATGACCTGAGAAACTCTACTATTAATATTTCTATAAAAAAAGCATTTAAACAGCTAACTAGAATGATRAAAAGAAAARTAACMGGAAAGGATGTTAGCTATTAYAAAAGRGCTATTAGAGCAAATGAGCTATTTTTCATAGTAGATAGCGAGAATATAAATAAATTAAGCTAAAGGCAACTCTTCATATCTTTGTACAATTGATTTAGCAGAGAATCTTTCTATATACTTGTCAAAATCAATTATTTTTTCTTCATCTATAATTTCACACATTCTTTTTGCAAACATTTCTTCTGAAAAATCTATCATAGACTTTTTTAAATCATCAATCATTATATCTTTTACACCACCTATAGATTTAGTAGATATAACTTTGGTTGAACATGACAATGCTTCAATTAAAACCATACCAAAACCTTCGGCTTTAGATGTAGATGTTAATATTTTTGCATTTTTCATCCAAGGATATGGATTTTCCAGCATACCTAAAAGTTTTACATCATCCTCTAGATTTAGTTCTATTATCTTGGACTTCACATTTTCTATATCGTGTCCGCCACCTACTACTACCAATGGCATCGTTAGTGATAAATTATCTTTTGCATACTTGTAACTATCTAGTAAAAAAGATATATTTTTATTTGGTGTAATTCTTCCTACACTAAGAATATATGGCTCTTTTATATCTGGTTCATACTCAAAAGATTTTTTTCTTATAATAAA
>NVRL01000020.1 GCA_002732645.1 Sulfurimonas sp.
TTAGTTTCATATTCTTTTGGCTGTAGTGGTTTATATTTGGCGTTTTGATCTACAACGTAGCGCCCTGCAAACTTAAAAGGCCGAGGTGTAATCATGCCACCTTTGGCATATCTTATCAATGTTGACGTAAGTGGAAGATTCTTAGTATCTGCATCTTGCATTCTTATGATAGTATCTATCGCTTTTGAGTAGAGTTCTTTAAAGTTATCAGCATCCAGCACATTGAGATAGTGAGTGTTTCCAAAATCTTCAATGATTAAAAAGCCATCTTGGAGATTTTGCTCTAAAATATTTGGAGCATTTACTCCAACTGTCAAAAGTCTAGAAGTAACATCTATAAATGGAGCAAGGGAATCTTTTTCGAGTGATGAGTCCATGAGTAATACAGAAGTTAGACCCCCAGTCGAGCTGAGGGTGACGGATTTTGAGCTGAGGGTGACATCCTTTTCGTGATTTCCGGGCTTGACCCGGGAATCTAGTCTATAGTACTTTCTAAAACTTGCATCTGCAGATGCTATGCTTATCTCATAATCTTTGTAAGGTGTTATGTCTAACCATGCTTTTATCTTATCCATAAATCCCGCCTAAAATAGAGTCTTTTGTAGCACCTGTTACACTTGATAGCTCTACTACTTCTCTATGAACTCTTTTATATGCAAACCAAGCAAAAGCCATTGCTTCCATATAATCACTACTAACTCCAAACTCATCACTTACTTTTACTTCTGCCTTGCACAGTTCTCTTAGTCTTTGCATTAGAAGTGGATTCTTAACTCCACCGCCACAGACTATAAGAAGCTCTGCATCTGTATTGTTGGCATCACTAGCTATACTTTTAGCTGTAAGTTCAAGTAGAGTTCTTTGAATATCTTCTACTTTGATAGTATCAAACAACGGAWKRYRSTTTGCNANNSWAGTWRMRYKSWRWTWWWYACKYSSWKWWMTMTYYKSARRKWKKTYWTTAAAGTATTCATCTTTTAAAAAACTCTCTAGAAGTTCTTCATTGACTTTACCCTTTAGCGCAAACATTGCATCTCTGTCATAGTCTTCATTATTATTAGCTAGACTCCAGTAATCCATAAGTACATTTCCACATCCAGTGTCCCAGCCTTTTAACTCATCACCCAAAAGGGTGATGTTTGCCATTCCGCCAATATTTAAAACAGCAGTTTTTTTATCTAAATACTTAAATATCTCTTGATGAAAAGCAGGAGCAAAAGGTGCGCCTTGACCACCGTTGGCTATATCCATTCTTCTAAAATCAGCTACTACTTGGATTCCAGTTTCTGCACTTACAACATTAGGACACCCAAGTTGCATTGAGAAAGGATTATCTGCATCTGGAGCATGCCAAAGTGTTTGACMGTGAAGACCTATAGATATGATAGTACTAGCATCTATAGACTCTTTTTTGATAAAGTCATTTATAGAATCTGCGAAGAGACCACCAAGTTTATTATCAATAGTACCTATTTGCTCTAGTGTAGTTGAACCATCTATTATATTTAGGATTTCAGCTTTTAGCTCTGAGTGAAAAGCAAACTCAGCCGAAGTTATAAGAGTGCATTTTGTTTTGTCTATTTCACAAAGAGCGATGTCGATGCCATCCATACTTGTACCTGACATCACACCGATATATAACTCACTCATTTTAAGCCTTTGAAGATTTTAATTGCATAATTGTAAAAGCAACAATCGTCCCAATAACTATCTGCCAYGAAAAACCAAGAGAGATGCCAAATGTATAGGGTTGAAGTGAGAGTACAGTTACGAAGCCTCCGATAAGTGCAAAAGGAACAAGTTTGGAGTTTCCTCTATTTGTAAATATTGCTGAGAAGAAAACACCTAMAAGACCTGTATATGCAAATGCCATTACACCAAGAGCAAAACCTATAAGTGAGAGGTCACTGTACCTTTGCCAGAAATAACTTACCATCGCCATGATTGAGAGAACAATTGCAAAAAATATTACTGCTTGTCGTGAAGCTTTTACAAAGTGCATCTCATCGATACTGCCTTGCTTTAGTTTCCACGGTTTGTATAGGTCTTCGATGGCTACAGATGCCATAGCACCAAGAACAGAGTTAGTACTAGATAGTGCTGCGGCAATTGCCCCGACAGTTACTAGACCTCGAAGACCGTCTGGCATCTCATTTAAGATGTAGTACATAAATATAGTTATGTTTTCTCCATCGAAACTCTGTACAACATTAGCCTGATGGTAAAATACAAAGAGTAGGGCACCTATGGCTAAAAATAGTAAAACTACAGGGATTGTAAGCAGGATAGATACTATTAGAGACTTTGCGGCATCTTCTTTGTTTTTACAACTAAGGACTCTTTGAGTCATGTCTTGGTCCATTCCAAAAGCGGCAATGTTTAGAAGTAACCAACCAGTTAGAAGCCCGATTATACTAAATTTTCCATCTAATGAAGTATCAACAAGACGGAGTTTATCGTTCTCACTAAGCACTTGCATAATGTTTACGCTATCAAGAGAGTAGTAGAGATAGATAAGCACGACGATACCAGCTCCTACATAGGTAATGGCTTGGATGATGTCACTGAGTATAACAGACTTAATCCCGCCAAAATATGTATAGACTAAAGCTCCAAGCATTAGGATGATGATAGAGAGTAGAACATGTAAAAATAAGATATCTCCAAAGAGAATCATAGAGATAGCCAAAGCACCTATATAGAGTCTAGCTCCACTTGCAAGAACACGACCGATAAGAAACATTATTCCCGCTTGTTTCTTTGCAGACTCTCCATATCTTGATTCTAAAAGTTCATAAACAGTAACTGCTCTCATCGCGTAAAACTTTGGGATAAGAACATAGGCTACAAAGATAACTGCGACTAAACCTGAGATATAAAAACCTATAAAAGTAAAATCGTTTTTGTATGAAAACTCAGGCGCTCCTAAAAATGTTGCGGCCGATTGGGAAGTGGCTAAAACCGAGATAGCAACTGCAAACATTGGCATGGAGTTTGCACTTACAAAGTAGTCTCTTGAAGTTTTTATTTTTGCCTGAGCTAATATATATGAAGTAATGCCAAGAATGAGAAAGTAAGCTCCAAAAACAAACCAGTCAAGAGAAGAAAAACTACTTTGCATTATGGTTTTTTAAGTCCTAACTCTTTAACATCCTCTCTAATCTTATTCATAAACGCCTCACCTGGATCAGCTTTCTCTGTTCTATATCCCGCATCTTTTTCTAACCAAAGAGGAGACTTTTCCATCTCTCTATATTCATGATGACCGATGAGGTACTCAATATTAGGATACTTAGCTTTTAAATATTTTACAAGTTTTATGTTTGCGTCTATTTGTGCATCTGTAAGGTCGTCTTTTTGATTTCCCTCACCGCCTACATTTTCTACACCGATACTTGAGTAGTTAAGTCCTATAACATGTCTTGCCATCCAGTTGTCCGGCATAAGTTGAAAGATAGTTCCATCACGAGCTACTAAAAAGTGAGAAGAGACATTGAGTGCTCCTGCATCTGCTATGTCGCTTCTGTCACTGTAGAGTCTATTTCCTTTTAGTCGTTCAAAACAATCCTCGAAGTCCATAACAGCAGTCCAGTGAAGAACTATAACCTTAGGGTCTATTGTTATATCTTTTGTCTCTAAAGCGTAGTGCTGTTTGATATACGCCTTAGTCATATCTATACGTTCATCTGCAAAATCAATAGGTCTGTGAATGATAGAGTTTTTTGTATGAAGGTTCTCTATTCTTGCGTTTGATTCCAAGATTCTTTTATATGAAATAGCTCCACTCTTAACCTGAGAGTAGATTATTTCTACTAACTCATCTGCATCATTAGATGCTAACTGGTTTCCAAAAAGAAGAATATCTACACCGGAGTTTATGGCTTTAGTCACTGTCTCTTTAAGCGAGTAGTGCTCAGTGATTGCTTTCATCTGCAAATCGTCGCTGATTAGCACRCCTGAAAAGCCCATTTTCTCTCGTAAGAGTTTAGTGTTTATGTTATATGAAAGTGTTGCAGGATATTTAGAGTCAAGATGGGAGTTAAAAACATGGGCACTCATTATCATATCTACTTTTTTTGCGTTTATAAGATTTTGATACGGTATTAACTCTTTTTGAGTCCAAGTGTTTGAGATGTCTACAAAACCTTTGTGTGAGTCTTCAAGTGAAGAACCATGACCGGGAAAGTGCTTTAAAACACTGATAACATTATGTTTTGTCTGAGCATCTATCATTATTTCTGCATACTTAGTTACTTTTTGAGGAGAACTTCCAAATGAACGTTCCAGTCCAGATATAACTTTGTTTCTAGGGTTTATATCCAAATCAACAACAGGAGCAAAATTACAGTTGATACCGTTTCTTTTAAGCATCTGTGATTGACTCTCATATATATCTTTTGCCTTTGTTGCTCCAAAGTATGAGATTTCTTTTGCGGAAGCAAAACGTTCAAATCCATAATAATGCTTTAGTCTAGCTACCCTTCCGCCTTCTTGGTCAACAGATATTAAGAGAGGTTTACATGAGAATTTTTTGAGTTTTGTTGTCAGTTCTTTTAATTGCTCTGGTGAGTATATATTTTTAGTTATGCTTCTTCTTTGATAATATTTATCAAATAAAATCACTCCTCCAAGGTCGTATTTCTGTATCTGTTTTACAATTTCAGTATTTTTATTAACACTTTCATTTTCAAATCCTACAACAAGCATTCGACCTATCTGTTTTTTGAGTTCTTCATCATTTATATTATTGGCATCTAGTGTTAAAAGTGTTAGCAAAAGGATTAGGAGGTATTTCAATTATCAGCCTTAAAATTTATTATATTGTTTATATCATCTATAACATTAAATATAAGAGATTTTGCCTTCTCTTTAGTTACTTTATGAGGTTCAAAGTGATCTGACACTACTTTAAAAATATATTTGTTATTTATATCTTTAGTAGCTCTTAAAAATCCATCAGACTCCATATCTACAAGTTCGTGTATTCCATGTTCACAAACCTCAGAATTTACGCACCTTAGGTTTTTATCGTTTGTCTCTATAAGCTCTCCAATAGCAAATTTTTTATCTCCGCCACAGATGCCTACATTGATGATAGTGTCATCTTTACTCATTGTTTTTACGACACTTTGAGTCGCTTCAAACATATTCTCAGAGCCTATGCCACTTACAACTAAAGTAATTTGCGAGTTTTGTCTGTTTTTTGGAAGTTTGTATTTATCTACAAAAGCTTGAGCTTCTGCTTTTAAAGCACACATTATGTATAACATTTTAGAATCCTGTGTTACAATTGTACAAAAAAATAGGAAATAAATAATGCCAATTTTAACACCTGACTACTCAACACTTTCACATGAAGATATGGCAAGTGCAATAGGCTTAAAACTAAAACATATTCCTATGTTAATAACTAGCTTTTTACAAGAGACACCGCCAATCTTGCAAGCACTAGAAGATGCTATTGACTCAAAAGATTATACGGCAATAAAAGAACATTCTCATGCTCTGAAGGGTAGTGCAGGTAATTTAAGATTTGATGATATTTATAAGATGTCAAAAGATCTGGAACTTGCAGGCTCAGATACAAATAAAGATTTTGAATACACGGCGTACTTGCAAGCTTTAAAAGATGCAGTGGCAACAATTCCTACTGTTTAGTGAATTGTTTACAAAAAGCTTTGCTATTTGAAAAAAATTGGCTATAATTCCACCGCTCTTCTTTAGACCTGTGCAATGATGTTTTAGGACAATGTGTCAGGGTAGGAATACAGCAGCACACCTTATAGTGTTATGTGCCGCAGGTATCTGGAGAAGGGTACTTCTCAGTAATGCTTTTACTCAATTTCCGCGTTGAAATTAAGTGAAATTTCGTCATTTACTAAATGTAAACTCCTCAATTTAACTTAACTTCGCCTTGAACTTGAACAAAATCATTTACCGATTATATATTAGATAGTTAGAATTGGAATTATTATTAATCTTCTCTATATTTTGAAATACCACAAGGCTGATTTGGTTTTGGTGGATTATCTTTTAAGTATGTTAAATCTTCTAATGTCTGTGTTAGTACTTTTTTTTGTTGAAGTATTGGAAGCATAAGATTGTCTTTCTCATTAAGAGGAATATCCCAGTTTAAAAGTATCTTTTGTACCTCGTCATCTAGCTCTTTAAGTGCATTTTCTATATGTTTAATTGAATTCATTCGGCTATTGTAGCTGAAATTTATAATAATTTGGGTATAATCCCATTCTCAATTTATGAGAATTTTACAAAGGAGCCATCGATGCCAAAAATGAAATCGGTAAAAGGCGCTGTAAAGCGTTTTAAAGTTAAGAAAAACGGTTCTGTTAAACGTGGTACAGCGAACAGAAGTCACATCCTAACTAAACAAGATGCAGATACTCGTCGTAAGCAAAACAGCCCAAAAGTTGTTTCTAAAGCTGACGAAGCAAACATCAAGGCTATGATTAACTAATTTTAAATTAGTAAATTATAAATCTCCAATTATTTAATTGGGCAAGACCACCATTGATGTGGCACCTTATCACAACAAGTGACTGGGTAAAGAAAAAGGAAAAATATGCCAAGAGTAAAAACAGGTGTTGTTCGTAGAAGAAGACACAAAAAGATATTAAAATTAGCAAAAGGTTTCTATAGTGGTCGTCGTAAACACTTTAGAAAAGCTAAAGAGCAAATTGAAAGATCATGGGTATATGCTCATAGAGATCGTAAGCAAAAGAAACGTGATTTCCGTAAATTATGGATCGTACGTATCAATGCAGCTTCTCGTTTAAATGGAATGAACTATTCTACTTTCATGAATGGTCTTCATAAATCTGGCATCGAGCTTGACCGTAAAATTCTTGCTGACATGGCGATGAATGACGCAGCAGCATTTACTGCAGTTGCAGAGGCATCTAAAGCAGCACTTAGCAAATAATTTTTGCTAAGTTAGACTCTCTTGTTTTTGGACAGAGAGTCTAAACTAAACCTTATGTAAAAATAGTACAGAGTTTCCTTCACTATTATAATAAATCCCAAGCGATGAACTTCTAGATACAAATACACCTCTTCCATTAAAAGACTTAACATTTCTAAATATTTCACTTAGTATTTGAGTGTCAAAACCTTCACCGTCATCTTTGATTCTAGTGATTATATAGTCTGAAGAGTTATAGCTAATCTTATTTATTGTTATATGAATCTGTTTATCGCAACTCTCTTGTTGTTCTAGCAGTGTTTCTAGGTATGTATCTTCTTCTATAAGTCTATGTTTAGTCTGAGAGTCAAGACCTAAATTTCCATGCTCATACGCATTCATAAATAGCTCTGTAAAGACAATTCCTGCACTATATATGAGTTTTACATCATCTGTAAAACCGTCCCAGATATTAGTATACCACTCATTCGCATTATCAATTTCATCCATACTAGTATCAAAACTTTTCTGGGCAATAACACTGTTTTTTAAATCAAGTTTGTTTATAAATATAAATGTAATATCATCTTCTGCTTTATCTATTTTCCACAGTAACCTTTCTTTCATTCCCTCTTTTGTAAAAGAGTCTAGGAAGTCTTCTTCTATGTATTCAATATAGAGTTTATCTTTAAACCTTGTCGAGTTCTCAATCATTCCATCACTATAAAAAAGAAATTTATTTATATCTAAAACATTGTAGTTTGAKATTTTAAAGYCTCTCAKGTACYTRCTTATTGGACCATTATTAGACTTGAGTTTTATTATTTCRTTMTCTGTGTTTTGAAGAAGTATTGCAGGCATTGCAAATTTAGCATATTCCATCTTTGCATTTCTACAATCTATTATTATAAAATCTATTGAGAGTGCTTCTTCTTCTAGGAGTATAGGTTTTATATACTCTAATGATTCATATATAAGTCTATAAAGGTCAAAGTTACTTAAGTACTGCATTTTATCTATAATGTGATTTATGAAGGATGTAACAAGCATTGAACTTAGAGATGCAGATAGACCTTTTCCCATCCCATCAACAATGAGATAAAATGTTTTGTGTTTATCTATTTTCCGTGCACTATAGGCATCACCACTTAAAATATCTAGGGGTTGATAAGAAAAATCTACTAGTGCTGTACATGTCGTATCTATCATCTGATAATAGAAGTCATTTCTGAGAATATTAAGCTCTTTTGCAAATGCCAAATCTTCTTGGTATGAACTATACTTGTCTTTTTCTTCAAGTTCTTGTAGTTTAGAGTTCTTTTTATCTTCTAGGTATTTATTAGCTATTATAAGTTTTGAGACTGATTTTAGTGCACTGATCACTTCTTTTTCAATGATGGGTTTTTTTATGAAGTTATTTACATGTAGATGCAGAGCTCTTACAATTATATCTACTTCCGTAATCGCACTAACTAAGATAATTGGTATATCTTTGTTAGATATTCTAATTCTCTTTATCATATCCAAACCATTTAGTTTTGGCATGTTGTAGTCAGTAATAATTAGGTCTATATTATAAGAGATATATTTTTCATATCCATCTTCACCATCTTTGGCAAGGACTATCTCTTTAACATAATCTTCAAAAATTGCTTGGTATAAAACTTGGGTAGTAGCATTATCTTCAACACATAGAAGTGTTAAAGATTTCATATGCTCTAAAATATTGTCGTCTATTTCGGTAGTTTCTTTTAGCATATATAGTTTTACTATACTCTGAACTTACTAAGCTCTTTTTGTAGTTTATCTGAATCGCTAGATAGCTTATCCACACTACTTTCAACCTTAGTTCTATGTTGTATATTTTCATTTGATAGTTCTATAATCTCATCCATATTCGCAATCAACTCTTTTGTTTTCGTTGCTATATATGTACTTTGATGCATAACATCTTTTGATTTTTCTGTTGTTACCGAGAGATTCTCTTTCGTTTTTTGTGAATCAGAAATAAGCTCTTGAGCCGAACCTGATATCTCTTGCATATTTCTTGATGTTTTATCAGTTTCTTCAGAAATCTCAACAACATTTTGAGTAATTAGGTTTACATTAGCACTGATCTCACTAAGAGATTTTTGTGTTCTCTCTGCAAGTTTACGAACTTCATCAGCAACAACGGCAAAGCCACGACCATGCTCACCTGCACGAGCAGCTTCAATAGCTGCATTAAGTGCAAGAAGATTAGTCTGATCTGCTATATCAGAGATAATTGCAAGTACATCTTTAATATTTTTAGCTTGTTCTGTAAGTGAAGATACTTTTTGAACTAAATCTTCTTGATGTTCGCTTCCTTCATCAATAGCATGAACAACAGCATCTAGTTTAGTTATAAAACTGTCAAGTACATTAAATGTTTTAGTTAAGTCCTCCGTTACTGTTATAGAAGCTTCTTCAACTGTGTCAAGTCTCTGACCAACTTCAGAAACAAGAGTGTTGATATTAGTGATTTTAGCATCAGCAATTTCACCGTTTTTAGTTAGGTCTTCAACAACATTATGCAGTTTTTGACTCTCTTCAGTTGTTGCTGCAGATACAGCTTTTGCTTGATGAACACTGGATTTAAAGGCAATAATCATAACATTTATAGCTTTTGAAATTTGAGATATTTCATCTTTACCTTCAACAATAATGTCACAAGTTAAGTCAAGATTATCTGATACACAACTTATTTTTTCTAAAGAGCTTCTAACGCTTGTGTTTATACCTTTGGAAATCAGAAAGATAATAAGAAATATTACTACTGCAAAGATGCTGTAACTAGCCAATGTTATTGTTGTACCAATTTTTGAAGCTGATTCAACTTCTTCTAATAGTGTTGTGTTCTGTTTTGCAAGTTCATCATCAACTTCTTTTAGAAGGTTGATTTTTTTAGTGATTGTTTTAAACCAAACAACACTGTCAATTCCAAAGCCACCTATTGAAGCTTTGCTCCTTGCAATCTCTCTCATACCATTTACTTCTGCAACTACAGGAGAGTTTATTGTTGTTTTATAGAATGCTTTTGAACTCTCAGTAGCCATCGCTAAAAAAGAGTCCATGTAAGCATCTTGTTCTGCTACAAGAGTTATCCATTTTGAGAACATTCCTGGACCAAACTTGTCCGCTCCAAATGTTCCACTTAGAACTGCTCTCTCGATTCCGGCTCTTTCYTTTGATTTTAGAAAGTTAGTATATGCATCTAGTGATTTCACAAGTTCTTGTGATTCAGCAAGTTTTGCAGTCAGAGCAACTATATTTAAGATTTTTTTATTCATATTTGTATAGTATGATACTTCATCTTTTACACTAATATTTAAAGCATCAACTCTTGAGCGAATACCATTGACATTACTCATCTCAAGATTAAATGCTGCAATCTCAGACTGTAATTCTTTTGGAAATGAACTTAGATCAAGGGTAGAAGTATAAGCAGTAAATTCACTGTTTCTTTTTGTAGTCAGAATTCTCTGTTTTGGTAAGATATCCGCAAATTTTGCACCTTTTGAACCGATGAAACCTGCACTAGCCCCTCTCTCTTTTTGAGTCTCATGAATTAACAGTGAGAGTTTTTGAGATAGAACGTTTAGTTCTTTTGCTTGAGAGATAACTGTTCTATCATGAAGTGMTTTACTTGTAGTCAGCGCAATAATTATAAGCGCAAACGAGACAACTATAGTCGCGATCAGGTTGAGTTTGAATTTTATACTCATTTTATACCTTCCTTGCCTTAAATGTAGAAGCTAGATTAAGATCAGATAATAAATGCATTAATTGCTCATTTCCTACACGCATTTCTATGTTAATGTTGTCTTTTAAAATAAGTTTGTTAAAGTATCCAATCACTGAAGATGTAATTGATAGAGAGTCTATAAGATTTATTGTTATGCTTTTATGCTGAGTTATTACACCGTCAACTAGGTTTTTAATTTCAGAAAAATTACTAATGCTTTTTATATTACCAGTTATGTTGATAGTGTTCGTAGATGATGTGATTTCCATAGGTATAACTCCTTGTTGTTATTGTTTATATTTTATAATGAAAATGATTAATCTTTTATAAAATTTTTAATATTTAGCATCCATTCTTTCATCTTCTTCTCATAACCTATATTTTTTAATTCTACGAATTTCAATGGTTTTGATAAATAAGTTTGTTTTACATAACCACCAAAGTCATGTGGATATAAATAATTTTCGTTTTGTTGTCNTATATTTTTAGGAATTTCTAGCATGACTCCATCGTTTACAGCCTTAAGAGCTGAGTTTATTGCTAAGTATGCTGAGTTAGATTTAGGAGATGCACAGAGATAGATTACAGCCTGTGCTAAGATTATTCTAGCTTCTGGATAACCGATTTTAGAGACACTTGTCAGTGCAGAAGTTGTTAGTGTGAGAGCTTGAGGATTTGCATTTCCTATATCTTCACTGGCTAAAATTACAAKCCTTCTTGCAATAAAGTCAGCACTCTCTCCACCATCTATTAGTCTTGCTAAGTAGTAGATAGCGGCATCAGCATCTGAACCTCTTATAGACTTTATAAGGGCACTTGCCAAATCATAATGGACACCGGCTTCACTGCTCCCTGCACTTAGAGCATTTGGTCTGAGAGACTTTAGGAGATGCAGTGTTATATTAGTGTTAATGTTGGAGGAGAATTCCAAAAGCTTTAGCAATGCTCTTGCATCTCCACCGCTGCTTGCAATAAGATACTCTTTTGCATCTTCTTCACACTCTAAACTTCCGTGTGTTATAGCTTTTTCTAAAAGAGTTGAGAGGGCTTCGTTTTTAATATATTTTAATTCAAATAGCATCGAACGTGAACGTATAGCTGATGTTAGAGAGAAGAAAGGGTTTTCAGTTGAAGCCCCTATGACCAAAACAGAGTTGTTCTCCATAACTGGAAGTAGAACTTCTTGCTGATTTTTTGCAAGTCTGTGAACTTCATCTATAAAAATAAGAGGTTTTTGTAGAGCATTTTTGTATTGGTCAAATATTTTACGAAGTTGTTCTATTTTTATTGAAGTTGCATTGAACTCATAAAATGGCAAGTCCATCGTTTTAGCGATTATTCTAGCTATAGAAGTCTTTCCACAGCCCGCAGGTCCATAGAAAAAACTATGACCTAAAGCAAATTTTTCAGATAAAACTCTAAGTGGAGCGTTCTCGGCACTTAAATGCTCTTGACCTACTAAGTCATCAAACGCAGTTGGTCTGAGCAGATGTGTAAAGTCCAAGCTATTTTTTCCCTTTCTCTCTTGCTAACTTCTCTTCAGCTTTCATGAAGGTAAATAGAGCAGAATATTCACTTCTGCTTAAAAATCTAACTTTACCAGTTGGAAGATTATTTAGTTCCACTTCTGCAAAACTAATACGTTTTAGATCAGCTACATCTGTGCCGAAGTGTGCGAAAAATCTTCTGATTTCTCTATTTTTACCTTCAGAAATTGCTATTTTTAGTATTGAGTAGTTATGCTCATTTTTTTGGATTTTGTAGCCCAAAAATGGTGCAAAAGTCATAGAGGTTACTTTTGAGTGAGAGTGTCCACCTGCAGTTGCATCTAGAAGTTCTAAACCGTTCATCATAGCAGCTTCCATCTCCGGAGTTACTTTACCTTTGATTTTTACTTTGTAGATTCTCTCAAGGTTAGAGTTCATTAGTGCTGTTGCTATTTTTGAAGCATCTGTTAGAAGTAAAACACCTTCAGTCGCATAGTCAAGTCTACCAACGGGAATGAAGTGTTTGTATTTACTTTCTAAACCATCATAGATAGTCTTTCTACCTCTAGGATCACTCTTTGTTACAAGTTCACCTTTTGGTTTGTTGTAAACTATAACTGTATATTTATCTCTTGGAGTTATTTGTTTCCCGCTTACATAAACTATGTCATCTTTTTCGTCTACTTGAATTGCAGGGTTATCCTGAATCTCTCCGTTTATTCTTACATAACCGTCTATTATTGCTTTATCTGCCTCACGGCGAGAGTAGCTTGAATGGTGTGCTATGTACTTGTTTAATCGCATCATTATGATATGCCTTTTTCTATAAGCGTATGAATATGTAGAACGCCTTTTATCTTTTTATTTTTGTCTGTTACTACTAAAAGTTGTATCTTTAACTCTTCGATGGTTACAAGTGCTTCACTTGCAAGAATGTTTTCATCATCTAGAGTTCTTGGATTTTGAGTTGCATACTTTAAAACATTGTCTTCAAGTGAAAAGTCATCTTGTAAAAGAGCACGACGAATATCTCCATCACTTACAAGAGCTATGAGAGAGTTGTCTGCATCTGCTATAAGAACCGTACCTAAACGACCTTCGCTGATTTTAACAATAGCTTCTTTTACTTTTGTTTCTTTAGATATTATTGGTAAGTTATCTTTTTTCATAAGATCACTCACCTTTACAAATAGCATTTTACCTAAGGCTCCACCGGGGTGAAAAGAAGCAAAATCACTCTTTTTAAAGTCTCTTGCCTTCATCAAGCAAACTGCCAATGCATCACCTAGTGCTAAGGTAAGTGTAGTCGAGCTTGTCGGTGCTATGTCTAGTGGACATGCCTCTTTTTCAACAACTACATCAATAACTAAATCACTATATTGCCCAAGCGTTGAGTTTCTATCTCTCGTCATACCGATTAGAGGAGTTTTAAACCTTTTGATATGAGGAAGTATAGAGCTTAGTTCTTCGCTTTCGCCACTGTAACTTATTGCAATAACTACGTCATTTTCACTAATCATCCCTAAGTCACCGTGAAGTGCTTCAGTCGGATGCAGGAAAAAACTCGGAGTTCCAGTTGATGCGAAAGTTGCTGCCATTTTGGCACCTATTAGTCCGCTTTTACCAACACCGGTAACTACAAGTTTACCWTTGCATAAAAGAATCATCTCAACGGCCTTGTCAAAGACGTCACCCATATTCTTAGATGCTAGAAGTAGTGTTTGTGCTTCAATATTTAAAGTTTCTTGTGCAATCTCTTTATAATTCATAATGCGATTATATCGTTTTTAACTTATATTGGCATTTTTACAAGCAGATAGCTCTTCTAATCATCCTCACTCATGGCAGCAAATGCAAGTCTTTCTTCAAGTAGCTTTAGTGCTTCATTCGCACAAGCAGCATCTATATCTCCACCTGGTGCACCGCTTACCCCGACTGCTCCAAGTAATACATCCCCTGATTTAACAGCTACCCCACCGCGCATCATAATAAGACCACTTATATTATTTAGTTCATTACGAATATCATTGCGAGCAGGAACAAAATCAGAGGTATTAATTCCTGACATAATTACTAGATTTGCTTTTTGCTCTGCAATCTCCATTGTAAAACGAGCAGCATAAGTATCACGTAGAGTTACTTGTATGTTTGCACTTCTATCGACTACAACTGCACTAACCCAGTAACCTTTTTTACGACAACTCTCAACTGAAAGTTTTGCCACTTCCATAGCCAGTTCCATACTCATACGCTCAATCTTTACAACATCTCCGCTAAATAGAGCAGATGCACTCAATAGTAAAATCAAAAAAAGCTTTTGAATTTTCATGTTTTTCCTTTTGTTTTATAATAATTTTGAATAATTGTACTAGTTTTTTATTAACTTAATATATATGATTTTTTAGAATCTTAAAAACTTTGTTTTTTCTTATCTTCATTGGATATAATTCGCGTATGAAAAAGATAGTAATATTATTTAGTGGTGAAGGCTTCAACGCCCAAAACATCGTAAAAAAGCTGCATAACAARGARKRKKAWRWAGMAKRKRRWRYTAMAAATAAAAAAGATGCAAAAGGTCTTTATAAACTCAAAGAGTTGTCAATAAAAACAGATGTTTTAGAACATGTAAATTTTAACTCAAGAGAAGAGTTTGACGCCGAGCTTGTAAAACTCGTGAACTCTTATGAACCTGATTTGGTTGTACTGAGTGGATTTATGAGAATTTTAAGTGATATTTTTACATCAAATCTGAAGGCTATAAACTTGCATCCGTCTCTTCTTCCAAAGTTTAAAGGTGCAAAAGCCATAGAGAGAAGTTTTGAGAGTGCAGATGCAGAGTGTGGAGTTAGTGTACACTATGTAAGCAGTGAACTTGACGGAGGAGAGATAATTCTTCAAAAGAGTTTTATGAAAGATGAAAATGAGACTTTAGAGAGCTTTTCTGCTAAGATTAAAAGTATAGAATATGAAATAATGCCACAAGCGATAGTGGATGTTTTAAATAAGTAAAAGATAAGTTTCTTGCTATATAAATTTAAATTATAGGTGTTTGAATGAGTAATAAAAAGTCAGTTTGTCCAAAGATAAATCTGCAAAGTGGCTAGATTACACAGTTTTTAAAATGCATTCATTAAGTTCGGAACATTCTACAAACTGGTTTTTAGTTTTACTTTGGATTATATTTATTGGGATTGTTACTTCTATTGCTATTAAAGCTTCAACAATTAGTATATCACTTATTAGTGTAGAGAGCTATCAGAAAATATCAGAAAAGCCATTATGGTATATGCCAGTAATATTTTTAAATAAAGTTTCATTGGGATATCTATACTATCAATTTTTAATGTCGGTTAGAAAAGACACTAGAAAGTAATTTAAAGCTTAAATAACTAATTAAGCATATGTGTACTAAAATATGTACATATATAAGGAGCTAGTTATGAAAACTGCTACATTCTCACAAGCTAGACAGCATCTAGCTAGTACAATGGATGGTGTTGTGCTTGATCATAGCCCCATAACTATTACAAGACAAAATAAAGAACCTGTTGTGATGATTTCATTGCAGGATTTTAGGGCTATGGAAGAGACAGCATATCTAATGCAAAGTGCAAATAATGCTTCAAGATTAAACGCGGCTATAGAACAACTAGAAGCTGGACTAGGAAATACAAGAGATTTAAAAGAATCATGAATTTGGTTTGGGCTGATAATGCTTGGGATGATTACCTCTACTGGCAAAAAAATAACAAACAAGTTTTAAAAAAGATTAATACTCTTATAAAAGAGATAAAAAGAAATCCTTTTGAAGGCATAGGAGAACCTGAACCTTTGAAGTATAACTGGTCAGGCTATTGGTCTCGTAGAATTACGATAGAGCATAGAATTGTTTATAAAGTAAAAGATGATAATCTATTAATAGCTCAATGTAGATACCATTATTAAATTGTTGAGGAGTTTGTAGATGCAGAAGTTGTTTGAAGAAGTAGGTTCACTAGATAAAAGATGTTACGAAGAATTTGGACTAACGGAAGATATTTTGATGGAACATGCTGCCGATGGTATGGCATCTTATATTAGAGACAACTTTGCAAAAAACTCTAAGGTTATCGTAGTTTGTGGAAGCGGCAATAATGGTGCTGATGGTATCGCCTGTGCAAGACTTCTCCATGGAGACTTTGATGTTAGCATCTACTATGCAAAAGAGCTAAAATCTACAATGGCACATCTTCAACAAAAACGCTCAGATGCCATAGGTGTTAAAGAGACAAAAGAAATCACAGCATCTGATGTTTTAGTAGATGCTGTTGTTGGCACTGGATTTAGTGGTGAATTCAATCAAGAGTTAAAAGAACTTGTTCAACTGATGAATTCAGTGAAAGCTTTTAAAATTGCTTGTGATATTCCATCTTCTGGTTTTTATGCAGACCTTACTCTAACTATGGGCGCACTTAAGAAGTTTATGTTTTTGGACTCGGCAAAAGAGTTTGTAGGAAAAATAGAAGTTTTGGACTTAGGGCTCTCAAGAGAGATTTATGAGAGTGAGACTTCCTGGCATCTGCTTGACGTAGAAGATTTAAAACTACCAACAAGAGCACTTAAAAACACGCATAAAGGCAGTTTTGGGCATTTAGCCTGTGCTTGTGGAGATAAGAGTGGTGCGAGCATCTTAAGCTCTCAGGCAGCACTTAGATTTGGAGCTGGTTTAGTAACACTAGTAGGCTATGAAGATGAGATGATTCCTCATAGCATTATGTACTCCCACGAACTTCCAAAAAATACAACAGCTTTAGCTATAGGTATGGGTCTAGGAGACGAGTTTAGCGATAAAGAGCTAGGTAAGTTTTTAGATAATTATTTGCCTCTTATTGCAGATGCAGATATCTTTCATATGCCGATTGTTTTAGAGATATTAAAAAGAAAAAATGTTGTTTTAACCCCACATGCGAAAGAGTTTGCTGCTCTTTTAAAACGTGTCAGTCTTGCAGATATAAGTGTAGAAGAGTTACAAAAAAATCGTTTTAAATATGTAGAGATATTTRYWGRYGMTTWMSMKRAARWWWMWMTWYTTTTWRAWRKTKYAAATGTAATCATTGCTAAAAACAGAGAGTTTTTTATAAATCCACATGGTACATCGGCACTTGCAAAAGGTGGAAGCGGAGATGTACTAAGTGGACTTATTGGAGCACTTTTAGCACAAGGTTATGAGACTCTTGAAGCCGCAAAAAATGCCTCACTTGCACACACTTCATTAGCACAAAGTTACAAGGGTGCTGATTTTTCTCTTACACCTGATGATTTGATAGTACAAATAGGTAATCTATAAGATTTCTTATGTTATAAATGCGACAATAAATTATTACTAATAATAGGAATACTTACTATGGATAACATTTTAAAAATCGGAAAATATGAACTTGGCTCTCGTCTAATTGTTGGAAGCGGAAAATATGACTCTTTTGAAACTACAAAAGAAGCGACTCTGGCATCTGGAAGTGAATTAATCACTGTTGCAGTTCGTCGTCTGAATATTACAGACCCTGACAAAGAAAATCTTCGTGATACTTTTGCAGGAACAAATGTAAAGTTTTTACCTAACTCTGCTGGATGTGTTACAGCAGAAGAAGCGATTACAACATTTCGTTTGATGCGTGAAGCTACTGGAATTGATTTGATCAAACTAGAAGTTATTGGAGATACTAAAAAAACTCTTTATCCTGATGTTTTAGAGACTATCAAAGCTTGTGAAATCTTAGCAAAAGATGGTTTTACAATCATGTCTTATACTTCAGATGATCCAATCATGGCAAAGAGGCTTGAAGATGCAGGTTCTCATGCTATTATGCCTTTGGCTGCTCCTATTGGTTCAGGTCTTGGTATTCAAAACCCGTACAATATAGTTTTCATTCGTGAGGCTGTAAGTGTTCCTGTAATCGTAGATGCAGGAATTGGTTGTGCTTCAGATGCTGCTTATGCAATGGAGTTAGGAGCTGCAGGTGTTTTAACTAACACAGCTATCGCTCAAGCTCAAAACCCAATGATTATGGCTCAGGCTATGAAACATGCAGTTGCTGCCGGTCGTATGTCTTACCTATCTGGTAGAATTCCTAAACGTCCATACGCAACTGCATCTTCTCCAATAGACGGAATGATACAGTTTTAGTCCAATAAGGTTTGAACTCTTTTGGAGTTTGAACTTGTTTAAAAAAATCTCAACTTATTATTTTTAAGTGTTTCTGATGGTAATGTACCAAATACATCTTTATAGTACTTTGAGAACCTTCCAAAATGTGTAAATCCCCATTTCATAGCTATGTTAGAAACATTGATATCTTGCTTATTTGATAGTAAATCTTCATGTGCTTTATTTAGTTTTATTTTTTGTATAAAGTATTTTGGAGTCATTCCATACATAGACTTAAAACTATTTTGGAATGTTTTCTCAGATATATTGAATTTTCTTGCTACTTCCTCTACACTTATGTTTTTTTCTAAAGAGTTGAGTAAATATGATTTAATTTCAATAGCTGTTTTTTCACCATTAGTAAGATGAGAAACTTCTGCTGGATTATTTGTAAATGTCGTTACTAATGCTTTGATAATTCTTTCTTCAATAGAATCCAGATGATCTTCTTGAGTTAATATATTTTTATTATTTAAGACTAGGTTCCATTCTCTTTCTATAGTATCTGAAAGTAAGTTCTTAATATCTTTAAACTTAAAATTTCTTATAGAAAGTATATGAGGAATTCTTCTTAGAAGAGTAGACTTTTTGATACTAATTATAGCAACTTTAACACGACCACTTGATATAAAATCATATGCCTTAGTATCATCTAGAATAATAATATCATGAAGGTTCATTTTGATATTGTTCATACATAATACACTATAATTTTCTTGAATAACTGCAATTGTTAAACAATCTTTTGGAGAGTATCCTTCAAATAATATTCCTTCATATTGATGTGCGTGACCAAATTGCATATCTGTTAGTTGTAAACCATCATGACAGCCGTAAAATGAACCGGTACTAAACCTATATTTGCTAGAAAAAAGCCAGTTCTTAGCACTCTCTTGCATCGCTTTATATTCAAAAAATTCCTGATAAACGAGTAGACCTTTTTCAAAGAGTAGAGAGTGTTCTTTTGTCATTAATTTTCCTTATATATACAATTATTTACTATTATATGTAAATTACTCAATCTTTGTAAATAGTTCTATCTTAATTTTCGGAAAGTGGATAGACAAGTGTTTCAATTATTCGCTAACATTCAATTTTATTTAATATTATTAATAAGTTTAGCTTAATATTCGTGATAAGGGATGATATATGAATGTAGTAAATAAGTTGTTTATTCTATTGTTAGTTTTAGTATTTACAGGGTGTGGAGGTGGTAGTGGAAGTAGCAGTGAAGGCAGTAGTGTAAGTTTAGCAAGTAGTGAAGATATATTATTTAGTTCTGTAAATATAGTAGACGGATTAAAGTCAGAAAATANNTTATCAGGAAATTCATTAAACTCAAAAGCTTATTTATTTGATGGAACAAAATTAGAGTCAACATTAAATCTAGGAGCACTTAGTAGTTTAACTATTTCTATGAATATTTATATCGATGATTTAAAAGAGGCTAAAACAGTTCTTTTAGATAGTGGTTCAAGTAATGGAAATATAAAACTAAGTTTAGTAGATAACAGGGCWGCTAATTTTAAAGACAAAGATGTRGYTTTGGCTTTTGAAGTAGTTGGTAATAATAGCCAAGCAGTTGAGACAAAATATCGYCGTTTTATGGAACATGAGCGTGAATATATTATTAGTGAAGGTCATACAGAAAGACGAGTAAATCAGCTTTGGATGCATCTGGCAATAAGATACAATCCATCACAAAATAGTGTTGATTTTTTCATTAATGGGATTTATGACAGTACCCAAAAATTTACAAGCTCTCAAGAGGCAATAATTGACACTATTGCACTAGGTTCTGATTTAAATAACAACCATATGTTTYATGGAAAGATGAGTGATCTAAAAATTGAGAAAAAACTTTTAAGTGATGATAAAATTTATGAAATGGCTGATTTTAGGAAAAATTTATGGGCCATTAAGTATGAAAATAGTTGGAGAGCAACACAGTATTATTATGTTGATGTAAGTAGTGGAGACGATAGTAATGATGCCTCAGAGTCTTCACCTCTTAAAACTATTGGAGCGGCAATTGATAAGGTTAACAATTTAAGTAATCTTGACGCGTGCGGGGTTCATATTATTATTAAACCTGGTATTTATCGTGAAGGTGATTTAAAGCTAGAAAAAAGTGGATCAATATATAAACCTATTGTAATAGAAGCACAAACGCTAGGAAGTGTTACGATTAGTGGCTCAGATATATTAGATGATGATGCATGGACTGAGACCTCTGTAGGTAGTAAAATATGGACACATACTTGGTTAGATAATTATGGTAGACATGCTTTTAGTCTTCCAGCTGTTGTAGATTTAGATACAGAGGTAAGGTACCATCGTGAAATATTAGCAATAGATGGAGACTTGGCAAGACCTTATCCAAACTTAGATAGATTGAAAAATAGCACTTTGCAT
>NVRL01000021.1 GCA_002732645.1 Sulfurimonas sp.
GAATACTGATAATATGTCAATAGATGGAAGAACTATAGACTACGGTCCTTTTGCATTTTTGGATGATTATGAGTCTGGATATGTATGTAACCATACAGATGTAGATGGTCGCTACAGTTTTAAAAATCAACCGGGCATAGCTCACTGGAACTTGCATAAACTAGCAGAAGCAATAGCACCTATAGTAAACTATGATAGAGCCTTAGAGGTACTTGATAAGACTTTTGGTACGACTTATGAAGAACACTATTTAGGAATCATGTATAAAAAAATGGGACTTTATGAAAAAGACGAAAAAGATATAGAACTCTTTAAGTGGATGCTGGGTTCACTAGAGAGTGCTACCATAGACTATACTCTCTTTTTTAGAACGCTTTCTCGCTATGATGGAAAAAAGAGTAGTATTTTAGATATTGCAGTTTATCAAGCACCGCTTAGTGAGTGGCTAGATGCTTATGATAAAAGACTAAAAAAAGAGACTATCTCTACACAAGAGAGACATACTCAGATGCTAGGAGTAAACCCGAAATATATTTTGAAAAACCACATCTTACAAGAAGCTATAGAAAAAGCAGAGCAGGGAGAGTACTCTATGATAGAAGAACTGCTAGTTGTTGCTCATAGTCCATTTGAAGAGCATGAAGAGTTGGAGCATCTAGCTAAAGCAACCCCAAAAGAAGCGAAAAATATCAAGCTAAGTTGTTCTTCTTAATATGGAAGCACAATACAAAACAATAGAGAGCTTGGTAAGTTCAGATGAAAAGCTTGTAGAAGTAGAGTTAATGGTAACTCCCCAAGAGTTAAAAACCTTTGGGGCTTACTGTAAGGAAAATGATATTAAGTTTAATGACTGGATTCGTAAACTTGCATATGATGATTTGTCAAAAAAATAAAACTTATTCAGACGAACTTTAATAACATTGATATATAATCAAAGCAATTATAAATTAGAAGGTAATAACTATGAGTAAAAAATTTCGTTTAGTAACTAGAAGTGATATGGACGGTCTTGTTTGTGCTGTGATTTTAAAACAGTTAGAGTTGATTGATGACATTAAGTTTGTTCATCMAAAAGATATGCAAGACGGTACGATMGTTATTAGTGAGAATGATATCATTACAAATCTACCTTATGTACCTCAAGCTCATTTAGTTTTTGATCACCATGAGAGTGAAACTATTCGTAATGAAAAAGCTGATAATCACATCATCATCGCAGATGCTCCCTCTGCTGCTCGTGTTGTTTATGATCACTATGTTAAAGACAATGACCTTTCTATGATTCGTGAAGATATGATGGTTGCAGTTGATAAAGCGGATTCAGCTCAATTTTCTAAGAGTGATATTTTAAATCCTAAAGGTTGGGATCTACTTAGCTTCTTGATGGATTCACGTACTGGTCTTGGAAGATTTAGAGACTTTAGAATCTCAAACTATGATCTTATGATGGACTTAATCGACTACTGCCATGACCATGGTATAGAAGATATTATGCAACTGCCTGACGTTAAAGAGAGAGTTGATTTATTTAACAAATATGCTGTTGAGTTTAAAGATCAGTTAGAGAGATGTTCTACAGTTCATGATAACTTGATTGTTCTTGATTTAAGAGATGAAGAGACTATCTACCCTGGTAATCGTTTTATGATTTATGCGATGTTCCCTGAGATAAATATCTCTATACATGTACTTTGGGGATTCCTAAAACAAAATACGGTTTTTGCAACAGGTAAATCTATTATAGATAGAGGTTCAAAAACTAATGTTGGTGAACTAATGTATAAATATGGCGGTGGCGGTCACGGTGCTGCTGGAACTTGTCAGATAGACAATGATAAATGTGAAGATGTTTTAAAAGAGCTTATCACTGCAATAACAAATGATGGATAACTAGAGATTTTTTCTCTAGTTACCTTTTCTACTTTACAAATAAGCCAAAACTTCCACAAAATTATATTAAAATCTATATTTTTGAATATAAAAGTATTCAAAAGTAAAAATTGAATATAAAAATATTCAAAAGTATAAATTGAATATAAAAGTATGCTAAAATGTAAATATAGAACAATAGTTTGTATTTAAATAAGCTAGTGATATAATGTATTGAATAAAAAAGTAAAAGGTGACTCTAAGTGAATTATATATTAATGGGAGATATTATTGACAGTAGAGAACAAGATTCGAAGCTTCTTTGGGAAGATTTAAATGAAATAGTGGAGCAAGTAAATATAGAGTTTAAAGAATATATACTATCTCCATTACAAATAAAAATTGGTGATGAATTTCAAGTTGTTATGAAAGACATACAATCTTCGTTAAAATTACTTTATTATATTAATACATACTTGATGTATAAAAAAATTGAATCTCGTTTTGTCATCGGATATGGTAGTATCGAGACAATAATAAATGAAGATTCAGCAAATAATATGTTAGGTACTGGATTAACTTCAACATATGAAGTTTTAAATGATAAGAAAAACAAAAATAGATACCGCTTTTATATTCAAGATAATCAACAAACTACAGCACTATTAAATAGCATAGGTCTTCTTTTGACTGAAATTGAAAGTAAAGCTACTCATAGGCAGTATGAATATCTCTATCATAAAGTTATACTAAAAGAAAGTTTAACAAAAATTTCTGAAAAAATGAAAATTACACAAAGAACTATATATGGATATGAGAATAGATCAAAATATAAATTATTTCATCAAATTTTTACATCAATTGAAAAATCCCTTAAATAAAGGATCTAGTTTTGGAAATATTTAGTAATTATATAAATGAAATAGGCTTAGTTTTAGTGACCGCATTTATTCTATTTTATCTGGCTAATATATTTATCGTTTTAGCTTTATCAAACCGAAAAGTTTCTGATGATAGTACATTTAAAAATGGTTCTATTATAGGAAATTTAGAACGCACTCTAATATTTATAGGAGTTGTAATACAAGGATGGACGTTAATAGGAATAATAGTTGCACTTAAAACAGTAGCCAGATATAAAAAACTTGATGGGAAAGATCATTCAGAATATTTTTTAATAGGTTCTATGGTTAGCATTTTGGTGGCTATATCTGTTGGTTTGATATTCGTATTTCTTGTGAAAGAAACAGATTTATTTCCACAACTAAAATTTTTGATTTCAACTCAGAGTATAAATGTAACTATTGTACCTTAAGTATATACTAATAATATGAACTAAAGATACCTTAAAACTTCCACAGCTACAAATATCGCTCCCAAGAAAACAATCGAAGATATAAAGACTAAAGCAGTTACGACTCTCGGACTACAGTCATATAGAGATGCAAGATTTACATTTGCAACTGCGAGTGGCATCATAAGTTCTATAAAGATGATTCCTTTTATCATAGGGTCAAGTTCTATATTTGCTAGAACTAAAAATGCGATGGCAGGAAGTAGCAAGAACTTAAATGTTAAAACCCAAATAACTAAAGTCTTACTGATCTCTTGAATCTTAGTYCCATATAGATAGATGCCAAAAAGAAATAGTTGCATAGTCATAGATGCATAAGCACCCATCATGAGAGTGTTTAGAACTACACCTGAAGGTCTGTAACCGTAGATGCTAAGAGTTAKTGCTAGTATAGCCGCCCAAAGGATAGGAAGCTTAACTATGTTTAGTAGAGATGTCTTAGTGTCAAATCTTCCACGYGAGTAGTAAAAGACTCCTACTGTATAGACTACAAAAACATTCATTAGATTTACTACAGTCGTATATGGAATGGACTCTTCACCAAAGATGGCTATATTTATCGGGATGCCAAGATTTCCAGTGTTTCCGATGATAGCGGCAACTGTTGCTATGGAGTGCTCTTTTTTTGACTCAAAAAGTTTTTTAGCAACTACCACTGAGACAATAAGAACAACAAGAACGATGCCAAGGTAGATGCTAGGAGCGTAGAGAAGTGTGATGTCGATAGGACGGATAAGAAGTCCCCAAAAAGTTAAAAAGACTTGCAGGAAGTAGACGTTGATAAGTGTGATAGTTTTATCGTCAATTTGCTCTTTAAAACTCATCTTAGCGATAAAGCCAACGACAATAAAAATATATATACCGAGAATTGAAAATATTATTGAACTCATAAGCAGATTATAGCAAATAGTGTATAATTCTCATATGCAAACAATTGAAAATATAAATAAAACTATAGAAAAAAATATGGCTGTAATGGTCTACTTTTCAGCACCAAGCTGTAATGTATGTCACGCACTAAAACCTAAACTGATAGAAGCACTAGATGCTAACTTTCCAGACTTTAAAGTAGAGAGCGTTGATATATCTGAGACTGAAGATATCGCTCCTCACTTTAATGTATTTGCAATTCCTACAATACTTATATATTTAGACGGCAAAGAGTTTTTTCGTAAATCACGCAACATGAGTGTTGATGAGGTAATGCGTGAAATAAGAAGACCTTACGAGATAATGACATCGTGAAAAAAAGCATACTTATTACAGGTTGTTCTAGCGGTATAGGCTACGACACTGCTCACTACCTGCATAACAATGGTTATAAGGTCTATGCGACTGCAAGAGATGCGGAGGATGTTAAAAGACTTCAAGATGAGGGCTTAGAGACTTTTTTACTTGATGTTACAGATGCTAAAGCAATTACGGAAGTTCTTCGCACCATAACAAAAGACGGCTCTGAGCTTTACGCAGTTTTTAACAATGCAGGTTACGGACAACCCGGAGCTGTAGAAGATATAACTACTGATGTTTTAAGAGAGCAGTTTGAGACTAACTTTTTTGGATTGCATGAGCTGACACGTCAAGCCATAAAAATTATGCGCAAACAAGGTTACGGAAGAATCATTCAGCACTCATCTGTTTTAGGGATCATCTCACTTCGTTTTCGTGGAGCATACAACGCTTCAAAATATGCGATAGAGGGTTTGTGTGACACACTTCGTTTAGAGCTTATGGAAACAAACATTCATGTATGTACCATAAACACAGGACCAGTTCGCTCAGACTTTAGAAAAAATGCCATTAAGATGTTTAAGAAAAATGTAATCATAAAGGGCAGTATTTTTGAGAGAGAGTACAAAGAAGAACTACTCACTGTAAAAGAGAAAGACAATGACCCTTTCACAAAAGACTCAGATGTGGTTATAAAAAATATACTCCACGCACTTGAAGCAAAAAAACCACAACCAAGATACTATAACACTCTAGCTACGCATCTGTTGGGTGGATTTAAAAGGGTTTTATCTACTGGTATGTTGGATAAGATTTTGAGGAAAATTTAGTCTATAAGTAAATTTTTAGAATTAACACTAATACGAGGTATATTAATGACACCATTAGATCTTAAATATAAAAGACTAGAGTTAAAACAGCGTAAAGATGAATTTAAACAAAGACAAAAACAAATAGAACAATCTATACTGAAAAATGAAATTGAATTATGGAAAGAAAATCGTAAAACATTATTTTTGCTAATAACCTTTCTTGTAGTTTTAGTTAGTCAAATTATATTTAGAGAGTTAAATAGTAACGTGATTACATTTTTCATACTTCTATCCATACTATTAATTATTTTAACAATAAGAGTTGATATACTAATTGCAAAGCAGTATGATAAGATAAATCTAATATACAACGTAGGTATTGACAGAAAAGAAGGTCGACTTTTATTTTATATAATCAGTTTGACAATATTYTTTATCTGTTTGTCTATTATGCTATTTATATTTCATATTGAACCTATAGATATAGCAGATAATGTAAATAAGCTAACTCATTCAATCTCTCCTGAGATGGAATATTGCTGTAAAACTAAATAAATAGATTAATACATCACACCTCTGGAGAGATGTGATGAGAGTGCTATAAGCTAATAAATACTCTTCCTGAACCCAACTCTCAAAATTAAAAGAATAATCTCATTATTTTCTACTCTAAAAAGTACACGGATTTTTTTGGCTACAACAAATCTATATTGATTTTCAAATTCGCTTCCCTTTAACTCTGTTACTTTTTTTGAGTTCTTTAAAACTTCAAAGTTATCTGCAAGATAGTGGATTTTTTTAACTATAAGGGTTCTGTCGGGGTTAGAAAAAGATTTTAGGTCTTTGACGGATTTTTCTGAATACTTTATATTCAAAGTTCTATGCCTAGCTCTTTATATACGTCTTCGCTATCATAAACTTTCATATCTCCAGAGTTTATCTCTTTTGTGATTTTGTCAGCTACGACCGTGTCGGTATAGTCAAAGTAAAAATCAAGAGCATTTTCGACTACCTCTCTTTGAGATTTGTGAAGTGCATCTGCTACATTTTCTAACTCTTTGGCTATGTTTTCATCAAGTGAGATGAGNTTTTTTTACTGTTGCCATGATTTACTCCAAATAGTTTATATATACAATTATATATCTATTTGGATATATTGTCAAATAGTCTAATAGTTAATTTGGGTAAATTATTTTTTACTTAAGTAGAATTTCAAATCAATATCGTTACAATCAGCAAACTTAAAATTATAAGGATTTTTAATGAAACAATTAAAAATATTAATCTTATCTTTATGTCTTGCATATACTGCAAGTGCTGATATTGTTAAGAACTCTACGAATACTATGAAAGATACAAAAACAAACTTCATATGGCAAGACACTAAAGATGTCTCAACAACAAAAAGAACTTTTGAAGATGCTGTTGGTTATTGTAAAAACTTAGAACTAGACGGACATAAGTCTTGGGAAGTACCTGGTTTTTTAGAACTTTTCTCGCTTGTAGATGCTAAGGTGTACAATCCTACTATCTCAGGAAATTTCAAATTTGTTGTATCTGCCAACTACTGGTCATCTAAAACATTTGGACATGCATCTAGTAAGGAAGCATTTGTGGTGGATTTTAAATCAGGTGCTTTTAACAGAAAGAAGATGGATGAGACATTTTACGTAAGATGTTATAAAAAGGCGAGCTAACTAAAAGCGAGCGAGGCTAAAGCCTTGCCCCTTAAATTGTGTTTTACTTCATAAATGCTAAAAGAGAAGCAGTCACTGCAACATTTAGTGACTCAACACCTCTTTGCATTGGTATACTTATTGAGTCATTGCAAAGTTTCTCAACTTCAGGACTTACTCCATCACTCTCATTTCCTAAAACAAATATAGACTTCTCAGTTGGCTCTACATCGTAGATGCTAGTTTTTGCATGAGAAGATAAAGAGTATATCTTTGTACTTGCATCTAAATCTGGAAATATTTCATCAAGAGAGTTACAGTAAAAGATAGGAATTTTGAAAAGTGTTCYAGCACTTGCTTTGATTACTAGCGGAGATATTTTTGCAGAACTCTTTTTAGGAAGTATGATTCCATCTACATTTCCTGCAGCACATGAACGAATGATCATCCCAAGGTTTTGAGGGTTGTGGATGCCATCAAGGGCAATGAGTCTAAAACTATCCATCTCTTTTATCTCTTTAGCACTCCTGTAAGTTTGAGCGATGATGTCTATTGCAACACCCTGATCTTGTTTGGCATTTTTGCTTATGCGACTTAGAGAGTTTTTCTCATGGTAAGTTATCTCTATCTTTCTTGTCTTCGCAAGATCCAAGATAGTTTTTACAGCTCCATCAGGTTTGTTACTAGATGCCATGTGAAGTTTATGTACTTCAACAGTAGAATCTTGAAGTGCTTCTATTACAACATTTCTACCGTAGAGTGTGATTATTTTTTCAAAATATGCTTTTTTATCTATATATTCTTGACTGTCTTGCAAGTGGCTTCCTTTTAATTAAACGATATTATATACAATCTCTGTTTTATTCTTAATAACTTTTATCTCTTTAATCTGAAGTCCATCTATTTCAAGAGACTTAAACTCTTCCATAGAGCTTATGTTGTTCTTTGCAAGCTCTCTTAAAACTAGACCTCTGTATGCTTTAGCCCAGTGACTTACAGTTTTTCCACCTTTTAAAAACTTCAATGTTGTGTATGGTTTGTTAGCTTTGTAAAATTTGTCATAGTAACCTGCACGAAGGTCTAGGATGTCATCGTTGTTTAAGTACAAATCTAACTGATATGAAAATCTGTCTTTGTAAAACTTGTCAGGAACAATGTTTCCAATGTTATTTCCCTGTTTTACCTTGTAGTTAGCAATAGCATCTCCACCTAGTATTGGTCCGTATAGGTTAGAGAAAATGATAGTATTTTTCTTTAAGTATTCCACTTGAGTGGCATCTAGAGTGCTCATGTCTAAGTAGTCATAAGCCACACCTTGGTATCTCTCTATCGCAGACATAAGTGGAGAGTTGAAAACATCGTTAATATAAACTTCACAGTCGTTCTTCTTTTTAAAACCAAAAAGACTCTTTATAGCATCTTCATCACCGCTTTTTATTATGGCATTGTATTCGTTTAATATCTCTTGTCTTGCTTTATTGGAACCAAGTAGTTCTTTGGGTGATTCTTCTCCACCACTATTTTTTCCCTCTGATGGTGAAAATAGTATTTTTAGCATGTATATCCTTGTTGTTTATGGTCGTTAAATTTTTATCTAATTGTATCAATTTAAATGATATAATAGGTAAAAATGAATATAGGGGTTTATTGTGAAGAAAATTTTAATGTCTCTTTTTATAACTTTATTATCTGTTAGTGTAGCAAGTGCTAGTGCAACTTTGGGAAGTGTTGAACTAACAAAAGGAAATGTAAAAGTTAAGAGTGAAGGATCATTTAAAAAGAGTAAAGTGAAGAAGGGTTTAGAGATAAAAAAAGGTGACCTAATCACTACTTCTAAAAATGCAAATGTTGTTATAAAACTTATAGATGGTTCGACTCTTATTCTGGACTCAAGTTCAACTCTACACTTCACATCTGCAAATATGGCAGAACAAGAAACAGGTAAGGTTTACTATAARATAACATCWAGAGATGCAAAGAATGCTCTTAAAGTTAAAACTCCTTTTGCCATCATAGGCATTAAAGGTACTACTTTTATAGTTGACTCTGGAGAGAAAGCATCTGTAAAATTAAAAGAAGGTGTAGTTGGAATCCAGAGTATAAAAGAAGAATTTGAACTTTACAGAAAAGCAGTTCAAGCCGAGTACAACAAGTACCGCTCAGAACAAGAAGCTGCGTATCAAAAATATCTTAACGATCAAAATAARGGTGCTGCACTTCTGACTAAAGAATTTGACCTTCAAGCTGGAAATACTATTGTCTTTGACGGACAAAAAGTTGATGAGAAAGCTTGGACAAAAGAAGATGATGCAGAGTTTGAACGTTTTGAAAAGCTTATGGGATCTATAAAGTAGTCTAAATGAAAGATAAGCTTCTCTATCTCGGTGTATTAATTCCTATACTTGTAGTAACACTTCTGTTACATATGTATAAAGTAGAACCATTTGAGAGCTTTTCACTTCGTTATAACGATATAAACTTTGACCTTCAGAAAAAAAYACCGAGTAAAGMTGTTGTTTTTGTAGCYGTWGAYGAGCCTAGTGTWAATGAGTTTGGSAGATGGCCATGGAAAAGAGAGATAATAGCTAAAGGAATAGATGGGCTGATAGAAGCCGATGTTGTTTTGATGGATATGATCTTTTCAGAGCCAACTTCGCAGGAGCAAGATGCAGCTCTTGCTGAATCTCTTTTAGGACTAAACTCTAGTGTTTGTGGTTTCTTCTTAAGAGAAAAGTCTACACAGAAGATTACAGATGAAGAGTTAGAGATACTTGGTGACTCATCTCTTGACTTGCTTCAATCACAAATAGCTGAATTTAAAAATCCTCAGTTTATTCCTGCGCCATATGCAGAGATGAATATCGTACCTATATTAGAAGCGTGTTCTTTGAGTGGAACTTTTTCAACTATTAGTGAAACGGACCATCTTCTTCGCTCATACCCTATAGCTGTCTATTTTCAAAATATTTTGTATCCATCTTTAGCCATTCAAGGTCTTAGACTAAAGTTCAACAAAGATATAAAAAGAGTAGATGCATCTCATGTAGAAATTAATGGGCATAAAATAGGACTGAATAAGAATGGTTTTATAAGACTTAACTTTTATAACCCTGAACTCTATAATATAGTATCGTTCTTAGATGTAGCAACAGGAAAAATAAAAGCTGAGTATTTTCAAGGTAAGATCGTTATTTTGGGAGTCACTGATGTTGGAGCAGGTGATGTGGTCAGTACACCTATGGGTTCTATACCTGGACCATTGCTTCACTATACGTTTATATCTAACTTATTAGAAAATCATCTTATTAAAGAACCGACAAGTATAACTCCAGCTTTGATAGTCTTGATGGTTCTTCTTCCGTTTATTTTAGTACTACTATTTAAAAAGATACTAAATAGAGTTGTAATTAATATAGTTGTATATCTAATAGTATATGCTTATGTTAGATATCTCTTTGTAACTGATATGATTTATATAGATCTTTTTTATCCTCTTATCTCTTTGGTTTTGAGTTTGGTGGCTGTCGAAGCTATAGCTTTTAACTTACAAGAAAAAAGTGGTAAGTTTATGCGTGGAGCATTCTCATCTTACCTCTCCGGTGACTTGCTTGATAAACTCATAGAAAATCCWGACGCACTTGCTCTTGGCGGAGAGAGTAAAGAGCTGAGTATCCTCTTTAGTGATATTCGTGGATTTACTACTATCTCAGAGTCTATGGATCCGGTGAGTCTTATTACCCTGCTTAATAGATACTTCACGCCTATGACAAATGCAGTACTGGATAATGGCGGGATGCTGGACAAATATATAGGAGATGCTGTTATGGCATTTTTTAATGCTCCTGTAGATATTAAAGATCATGCAGATGCATCTTGTAAWACTGCATTAGAGATGATAGAAAAGCTAGAAATACTAAATGAAGAACTTGCTCTTGAAGGTATAAATCCTATAAAAATAGGTATCGGAATAAACACAGCAGATGTAGTCGTTGGGAATATGGGCTCTGATACTAGATTTAACTACACTGTTATTGGTGATGGTGTAAACCTTGCATCCAGAGTAGAGGGTCTGACGAAAAACTATGGTGTAAATATTTTGATAACAGAGTTTACTGTGGAAAAAATTAGCGATAAGTTCACATATAGAGAGATAGAACCGGTGAAGGTAAAAGGTAAAGATGAGGCAGTGCTTCTATATGAACTAATGCCGAACAGTGATAAGTCTAGAGAAATTAAAAAACTATATGACGTGGCACTTACTATATATAAGCGTGGTGATTTTAAAGAAGCAGATGTACTATTTACCTCATTAGTAGAAGATTATGATGATAATCCATCAAAGTATTTTCTACCACATATTAAAGATGAACAACCTTGGGGTGTTCACAAGATGACAACAAAGTAGCGAGGATATTATAATGAAACATGCAAGAAGCTTAGGTGCAAACGAAATATTACAAATGATATTTACTTACTTGACTGAAGTGTCTTCTTTAAGAAAATATAACGACATAATAATGGTTCTAGCTAATATGGGTAGAGCTCTTACTTCTTCTGACAGATGTACAGTCTGGGTTGTTGATGAAGAAAAGCAAGAGATATGGACAAAGGTAGCTCACGGTATTGAAGCCATAAGACTTCCGATAGACTCTGGGATAGTAGGTAGTTCTATTACAACAGGTAAAAAGATAATCATCGATGATGTTTATCAAGATGATAGATTTAATGCTGATATTGATAAAAAGACTGGGTATCGTACAAAAAGTATGATGGTAATTCCTATGTTTGATAATGATGATGAGATTATTGGTGCATTTCAAGTTATAAATCATAAAGGTGCAAAAGGTATTTTTGATATAAGAGATATGGAACGTCTAATGTTGGCAAGTACATACGCTGCGGAGACACTTGTATCTGCTCGTCTTACAAATGAAATAGAAGACACACAAAAAGAAGTTGTTTTTACCATGGGGGCTATTGGTGAGAGTAGAAGTAAAGAGACAGGGAACCATGTAAAAAGAGTTGCTGAGTATTCTAGAATATTAGGTCTTGCATATGGAATGGATGCAAAAGAAGCTGAACTTCTAAAGCAGGCAAGCCCTATGCACGATATAGGTAAGGTTGCAATTCCAGATGCCATATTAAAAAAGCCTGGTCGTTTTAACGATGAGGAGAGAAAAGTAATGGATACTCATGCAGAGCTTGGCTATGGCATGATTAAAAATTCTGATAGACCACTTTTAAAAGCTGCATCTATAGTAGCGTATGAGCATCATGAAAAATACAATGGAAATGGATACCCAAGAAAGTTAAAGGGTGAAGAGATTCATATATATGGTCGTATCACAGCTWTWGCWGATGTMTTTGAYGCMYTWGGYTCWGATAGRGTKTATAAAAAAGCATGGAGTGATGAAAGAATATTTAAGCTATTTAAAGAAGAGCGAGGTGAACACTTTGATCCAAAATTGATAGACCTGTTTTTTGAAAATATAGAAGCTATTTTAGCAGTGAGAGAACACTTTAAAGATGCATACCAAGAAAAGGCAGTCGATAAAAAGATAAATACGAAAGAGATAAAAATACTTGGAGCTTATGGAACAAAAGCAAAAGGTTTTGGTACAAGTTCATTTTTACTAAACAAAAGTAATGTATTAGATGCAGGAAATATATTAGCTACGTTAGATGAAGAGAGTATACATATAGAAAATATATGGCTTACTCATTCTCACCTAGATCATATTAGTGATATTGCATATATATTAGATAACTATTTCTCTTTAAGAACAAAGACTCTGAATATTTTGGGCTTGCCTGGAACTATTGAAGCTCTAAAAAAACATTTCTTTAATGATCTTATATGGCCAGACTTTTCAAAAATAACTTTGACAAAGTCAGATACTCCAGCACTTTCTTATACAGAAATAGAATTAGGTAAAGAATATTCACTTAATGAAAATGAATCTCTTGAAGCATTTAAGACAGATCACACAGTTCCAAGTTGTGGATATATTTTTAAAAGAGAGGGTGATTCACTATTAATTACAGCAGATACTTACTCTTTAGATARTGTAATTGAGATTATTGATAGTAGAAAAGACATAAATTCTATAGTTGTGGAATGTTCTTTTCCATCTAGTATGCCAATTCTTGCAAAAGATAGTAAACATTTAACACCTAAATTGTTATTCGCAAACGTTCAAAAGATAAAAAGAGACGATATTCGTTTATACATAAATCATATTAAGCCTAGCTTTTTGGATAAAATAGCTAAAGAAATCCATGAATATAGGGGTAAATTCGAGCCAATTATACTAAAAGATGAAGATTTTATAAATTTCTCTAAAAAACCCTTGACATAGAAAACCTTTTGCACTATAATTCTGACTCAATTTCGATGCTGACATAGCTCAGTTGGCTAGAGCAGTTGATTTGTAATCAACAGGCCCGGGGTTCAAATCCTCGTGTCAGCACCATTGAAATAGAATATTAGAAACAGTGTTAGACCAGAATAATTATAAATGGTGAGATAGTCAAGTGGCCAACGACGGCAGACTGTAAATCTGCTCCCTATGGGTTCAGAGGTTCGACTCCTCTTCYCACCACCATCAATGAAGCTGCGGGAGTAACTCAGTGGCTAGAGTTCCTGCCTTCCAAGCAGGCTGTCGCGAGTTCGAATCTCGTCTCCCGCTCCATTGAACCAATTATCTTCTGGAAGCTGAAGTACAATTTCAACTTAAATTACTTCATATATAGATATCTATATAGCTTTAAATCTAATCAAAACTAATTTACTATTATTTAAGAATCATGCAATTATTGCTTAAAACTTATTGCTCTAGATGCTGTCGTGGCTCAGGGGTAGAGCACTTCCTTGGTAAGGAAGAGGCCGTGGGTTCAATTCCCATCGTCAGCACCATGATAAGTTTTAAAAGAGTTTAAGCAATAATTGAATGATTTTTGGGTATAATCCCGTTTCAATTCACAATTAAAGTCGGAGGACACTATGGCAAAAGAAAAGTTTGAACGTAATAAACCGCAYGTTAACATMGGTACTATTGGTCACGTTGATCATGGTAAAACAACACTAACAGCAGCAATTACTGCAGTATTAGCAGTAACTAACGGTGCAGAACTTATGGATTATGATGCAATCGATAATGCTCCAGAAGAAAGAGAGCGTGGTATCACTATCGCTACTTCACACGTTGAGTATGAAACTGACATTCGTCACTATGCACACGTTGATTGTCCAGGTCACGCGGATTATGTTAAGAACATGATTACTGGTGCTGCACAAATGGACGGTGCTATTCTAGTTGTTTCTGCAGCGGATGGCCCAATGCCACAAACTCGTGAGCATATCCTTCTTTCTAAGCAAGTTGGTGTTCCATATATCGTTGTTTTCATGAACAAAGAAGATATGGTTGATGATGAAGAACTTCTAGAACTAGTAGAGATGGAAATCCGTGAACTATTAGATATGTATGACTTCCCAGGTGATGATACTCCTATCACTACTGGTTCAGCTCTTAAAGCTCTTGAAGAAGCAAAAACTGGTACTCTTGGTGAGTGGTCAGCAAAAATTCAAGAACTTATGAAAACTGTTGATGAGTATATTCCTGAACCAACTCGTGAAACAGATAAAGATTTCTTAATGCCTGTTGAAGATGTTTTCTCAATCTCTGGTCGTGGTACAGTTGTTACTGGTCGTATCGAGCGTGGAATTATCAAAATTGGTGAAGAAGTAGAAATCGTTGGTATCCGTGATACACAAACTACTACTGTAACTGGTGTTGAAATGTTTCGTAAAGAAATGGATCAAGGTGAAGCTGGCGACAATTGTGGTATTCTAGTTCGTGGTATCAGTAAAGATGATGTTGAGCGTGGTCAAGTACTTTGTAAGCCAGGTACTATTACTCCTCACACTAAATTTACAGCTGAGATCTATGTATTAAGTAAGGATGAGGGTGGTCGTCACACTCCTTTCTTTAATGGTTACCGTCCTCAGTTCTACGTTCGTACTACTGATGTTACAGGTGCTATCACTTTACCAGAAGGTACTGAGATGGTTATGCCAGGTGATAATGTAAGTATTACTGCTGAGTTAATTCACCCAATTGCAATGGAACAAGGTACTAAGTTCGCTATCCGTGAAGGTGGTAGAACAGTTGGTGCTGGTGTTGTTGCTGAGATTCTTGCATAATTCGCTAACGCGAATTTTGCACTAATCCTTTTAAAGGTTAATTAACATGAGAGAAGCGATTCACTTAGGTTGTGAGAAATGTACAAGACGTAATTATCACACAACTAAAAATAAAAAAATTCATACTGGAAAATTTTCAGTAAGAAAATATTGTAAGTTTTGTAGAGAGCATACAACACACAAAGAGATGAAACTGTAATAACAGTTAATCATTAAGTGTTTTCTTTTAAGTGCAACTAGTTGCACGAGCTTTTGGCACGAAGAAAACCAAGCGTTAGCGTAGGTAGCGGAAACATCGTACCCCTTGTGGATAKRCTTMMGNTAYMRTRCTNNCARMCWWTRYAGGSGYATAGCTCCAANTGGTAGAGCACCGGATTCCAAATCCGGGTGTTGCGGGTTCGAGTCCCCCTGTGCCTGCCACTTCCATTAATTATTAGTGAAGCTTTAAGCTTTATTTATAATTAATGCACTTTTAGGAAAGTTTAATGAATTTAGGTATACATATAAAAAACGCAAGATCAGAGCTAACTAAGGTAATCTTTCCTACGAAAGGTCAGGTTAAGCAAGCTTATATTTCTGTTTTAATAGTTGTAGCTGTTATAGCCGCTTTTTTAGCTTTAGTTGACTTATTAATGTCATCAGTCATGTCAGCACTTTTAGGTTAAGGAGAATATATGGCACATCAGTGGTACTCGATTCAAACCTACGGGAATGATAGAAAAGTTAGAGATGCGATAATAAATATGATTGAAGAGATGGGTCTTCAAGATTCAATAAAAGAAGTTATCGTTCCTACAGAAGATGTAATAGAAGTAAAAGATGGTAAAAAGAAAATTTCTGAACGTTCATTATACTCAGGATATGTTTTTGCTAATATTGACTTAAATACTGAAATTCAGCATCTTATTACTGCTTTACCAAAAGTATCTGGCTTTATCGGTGAAGCAAATATACCAACACCTCTAAGTGAACATGATATTAATGTTATTTTAGATCGTGTAAATAACCGTGCAGCACCAAAACCAAAAGTATTTTTTGATAATGGTGAGACTGTACGTATTATAGATGGTCCATTTGCTAACTTTACWGSAACYGTAGATGAGTATGAYTYAGARCAYGGTACTYTARAACTYAATGTTTCAATTTTTGGTAGAGCAACTCCGGTTGATATCTCTTATACTCAAGTTGAAAAAATAATTTAATTTATAAAAAGGAAAAAATATGGCAAAAAAAGTTATGGACTATATCAAGCTACATATCGAAGCTGGTAAAGCAAACCCTGCACCACCAGTAGGCCCGGCACTAGGACAACGTGGTGTTAACATCATGGAATTTACTAAAGCATTCAATGAAAAAACAAAAGATAAAATGGGATTTAAAGTTCCTGTTGTAATCACTGTTTATACTGATAGAAGTTTTACTTTTATTACTAAACAACCACCGGCATCTGCACTTCTTATGAAAGCAGCTGGACTTAAAAAAGGCACTGATAATCCTCTTAAAAACAAAGTTGGAAAAATCACTCGTGCTCAATTAATGGAAGTTGTTGAAGCAAAAATAGCAGATTTAAATACTGATGATAAAGATATGGCAGCTAATACTTTAGCTGGTACAGCTCGTTCAATGGGTATTGAAATAGTAGATTAATATATAAAAGATCATCGACCACAGTGATTTAAAATATTGTGGCAGAATTTCATAGGAGAATTTGAAAATGAGCAAAAGATATAAACAATTATTAGAAAAAATTGATAATACAAAAGCATACGGTGTTGCTGATGCAGCAGCTACTGTAAAAGATTTAAAAAGTGCAAAATTTGACGAAACTGTTGAAATTGCTATGAACTTGAATGTTGATCCAAGACATGCTGACCAAATGGTTCGTGGTGCAATTGTACTTCCACATGGAACTGGTAAAACTGTTCGTGTTGCTGTTTTTGCTAAAGGTGTTAAAGCTGATGAAGCTAAAGCGGCTGGTGCTGATATCGTTGGAACTGATGATTTAGTTGCACAAATTAAAGAGGGAATCTTCAACTTTGATGTAGTTGTTGCTGCACCAGACTGTATGGGACTTGTTGGCCAAATCGGTCGTATTTTAGGACCAAAAGGTCTTATGCCTAACCCTAAAACTGGTACTGTTACTCCAGATGTTGCTACTGCTATTAAAAATGTTAAAGGTGGTCAAGTTAACTTTAGAGTTGACAAAAAAGGTAACATCCATGCTGGTATCGGTAAAGCAAGTTTTGAAGCTACTCAGATTGCTGAGAACTTAAACTCTTTTCTAGCTGCAATCAATAAGCARAAGCCTGCTTCTGCTAAAGGTCGTTATATTAAAAGTGCGGCTATTAGTTTAACTATGAGTCCTGCAGTAAAACTTGACCTTGTAGAACTAGCTGATATTAAATAATTATTAGTAATTTTTAGTGTCTTAATCTTTATTAAGACACTTTAAAGTTACTACTTTGGTAACTGCATTTTATGGACTAGAGATATAGGAGCGAAAGCTTAATTTTACTGCATTAGCGGTATACCTGTTGAAGTGTTGTCTGGGAAGGAGATATTCTATGACAAAAACACAAAAAGCTGAAATTATTGAAGTACTTTCTACTGAGTTTAAAGACGCACAAGCTGTAATCTTTTGTGATTACAAAGGTTTAAGCGTTTCTGAATTAGAGAGTTTAAGAAAAATCGCTCGTGAAAAAGAAGCAAAAGTTCAAGTTGTTAAAAATACTTTAGCAACTATCGCACTTGAAAAAGCTGAATTGACTGGTGTCGAGTTAAAAGACACAAACATATTAGTTTGGGGAGAAGACTCTGTTGCTACTTCTAAAGCAGTTGCTGAGTTTGCTAAAGACAATGAGAAATTTGTAATCAAATCTGCTTACATTGACCGTGAAGTTGCTGATTCTGCTAAAGTTGAAGCATTCGCTAAACTTCCAGGACGTAATGAGCTTCTTGCTATGCTTGCAGCTACTTGGATGGCACCTGTTGCTAACTTTACAATCGGCCTTAATGCTCTTAAAGAGAAAAAAGAAGAAGAAGCTGCATAAGCAGTTAACATATTAAAATAAAATAAGGATTACACATGGCTGTAACTAAAGAAGACGTATTAGAATTTATYTCAGGACTTTCAGTWYTWGAACTTTCTGAAYTAGTAAAAGAATTTGAAGAAAAATTTGGTGTATCTGCACAACCTGTTGCTGTAGCTGGTGGAGCTGCTGCTGGTGAAGCTGCTGCTGAACAAACTGAATTTGACGTAGTTATCACTAATGCTGGCGCTAAGAAAATTTCAGTAATTAAAGCTGTTCGTGCTCTTACTGGTCTTGGACTAAAAGAAGCAAAAACTGCTTGTGAAGATTTACCATCAACTATCAAAGAAGGTGTTGATAAGGATACTGCTGAAGAAGTAAAAGCTACTCTAGAAGAAGCTGGTGCAACTGTAGAAGTTAAATAATTATTTAATGCCCCTTCTTTAGGGGTACACAGGAAGTTTTCTTCCTGTGTAAAGTAAAGAATTCTGGGCGCTTTTACAACGAGATTTAGTCTCTTTGTAAAAGTGCCCTTATGTCGTTTATAAGCACTGTAAAATAAAGCTCTTTTTAGAGCCCCACAAAAATCATTCAAGGACGCTTGAATATGATACTAATTACTTATCGAGGTAGCCTATGTTAAACACTTTATACTCCGGAAACCGTCTTCGTGTAGACTTCTCTAAAACTCCTCAACAGATCGAAGTACCAAACTTACTACAACTTCAACAAAGTTCATATGACAAATTTTTGATGTTAGATGCAAAAGATAGATCTGCTAGTGGTATTGAGACAGTATTTCAATCAGTTTTCCCTATTCATGATACTCAAAATAGACTTACTGTTGAGTACATCGGTAGTGAAGTTGCAAATCCAAAATATACTGTTAGAGAATGTATGGAGCGTGGTCTTACTTATGCTGTTAGCCTAAGAATGAAAACACGTCTTGTACTTTGGGATAGAGATGAGAACACTAAAGAAAAACTTGGTGTAAAAGATATAAAAGAGCAAAATATATTTGTTCGTGATATACCACTTATGACAGATAGAACTTCATTTATTATTAATGGTGTTGAGCGTGTTGTTGTTAATCAACTTCATAGATCACCAGGTGTTATTTTTAAAGAAGAAGTATCAACTACTGCTGGAAATAAACTTATCTATACTGGCCAAATTATTCCAGACCGTGGTTCATGGTTATACTTTGAGTATGATCCAAAAGATATTCTTTATATGAGAATTAATAAGCGTCGTAAAGTTCCTGTAACTATTATGTTCCGTGCTTTAGGTTACTCAAAACAAGATATATTAAAACTCTTTTATCCTATTCAGACTATTAGTATTGATGACAATAAATTTATAATGGACTTTAATCCAAGTGACTTTGCAGCTAGACTAAGTTATGATTTAATTGACACAGACGGTAAAGTACTTATTTTAGCAGGAAAAAGACTTTCAGTTAAAAAAGCACAAAAATTTATCGATGATGGGCTAAAATCAGTAGAATATCCACTTGAAACTCTTTTAGAACGTTATTTAGCTGAGCCTATTATTGATCCAGAGACTGGTGAAATTCTTTTTGATACAATGACTCATATTGATGAGACAAAACTTAAGAAAATGGCTGAGATTGGTGTAAGCGAATTTAAAATTGCAAATGATTTAGCTGAAGGTGTTGACCGTTCAATTATTAATGCATTTAACGCTGATTCTGATTCATTGAAACTACTTAAGCAAACAGAAGAAATTGAAGATGAGAATGATTTAGCTGCGATTCGTATCTATAAAGTTATGAGACCAGGTGAACCAGTTACTAAAGAAGCTGCAAAAATCTTTGTTAATCAACTATTCTTTGATCCAGAGAGATATGACCTGACTAAAGTTGGTCGTATGAAAATGAATCATAAACTAGGATTAAATATCCCTGAATATGTAACTGTTTTAACTCACGAAGATGTTATTAACTCTGTTAAGTATGTTATTAAAGTTAAAAATGGTCAAGGTCATATTGATGATAGAGATCACCTTGGCAATCGTCGTATTAGATCAATCGGTGAACTTTTAGGTAACGAATTGCACAATGGTCTTATTAAGATGCAAAAAGCAATTAGAGATAAACTATCAACTATGAGTGGTCCTATGGCCGAGTTAATGCCACACGATTTAATCAATTCAAAAATGATAACATCTACTATTATGGAGTTTTTCTCTGGCGGACAACTTTCTCAATTTATGGATCAAACGAATCCATTATCAGAGGTTACTCATAAGCGTCGTCTTTCAGCTCTAGGTGAAGGTGGTCTTGTAAAAGAGCGTGCCGGTTTTGAAGTGCGTGATGTTCATGCTACTCACTATGGTCGTATATGTCCTATTGAGACTCCAGAGGGACAAAATATTGGTCTTATTAATACTTTAGCTACTTACTCAAAAGTTAATGAACATGGTTTTATTGAAGCTCCATATAAAAGAGTTGATAATGGTATT